>CALEIO010000206.1 GCA_937875885.1 uncultured Clostridia bacterium
GCAGGAAAGCCCCAGGTCAACCGCTGCGATAACCACAGCATCCTTGCACACAAAAAACAATGCTACCAGAAGCACTACCTTCAGCAGAGTTTTGAGTATGTGCCAGATTCCCGTAAAGTTGAATTTTTCGTAAGCTGTGATGATACCCTGATACGCCTGTGCAATCAGCATAATGATTACATTGGCAGCAATCAGCACAAAAAGCACCTTTGCCTTCTGAATCTGCCCGGGGTCAAGGCTTGCTGCATAGATGCTGTCTATAAAGAAAAACAGCAGCGCCGCCACAGCAGTTATTATAAGCACCAGCACCCCTGTGATTATCAGGCACATGGCAATGTAATTACGCTCTCCTTTTTTGTCCCCTTTTCCAAGATACATAGACACGTATCTGGTCATAACGGTGCCCGTGCCAAAGTTAATCAGCACAAGGTAACCCGCAAAGGAAGACATCATCTGATAGACACCGTACTGGGCATCTCCCAATGACTTTACAAGGAAAGGAGTCAGGAATATGTTAACCGCTACCAACAGCAGATTGCTGCCGTAAGACAGTAACATTCCTGTTTTTCGTTGAGATTTAGCCATTGTATCTCCTCAAGATTTATCTTAAATATCTGTTATATATCATATCTGCCACATCCTGTACTGTCTGTGTATATTCAGGCAATACAAGGCTCAGGATTTCTTTGATGTTGGTTTCGTTTTCCATAATGAATGTAAATGCCTGCCAGATATCATCTTTTTCTTTGATATCGGTAAAAGGCACCACATAGCCCTTATCTGTACCGAAAAGATCCTTTGCAATTCCTCTGGACTTGATGGAATATCCAAGTACCAGAGTAGGCACTCCTGTAGAGTATGCCGCAATAGTAGAGTGGGTACGTGCACCCACAAAGAATCTGCATTTGCTGATTATATACTTAAGCTCTTCGCAGGAAAGTGCTTTTTCCACCAAAGATACTCTGTCGTTTCCGCTGAATTTTTCGCGGAATTTGCGAAGGAGTTTAAGGTCTTCGGTTTCGGGCTCAACTGCATACACATGGGGCACAAGACAGATGCTCATATCGGTTTCACTGAGAATCTTTTCCACAAAGTTTTCTGCAGCAGCCATTGTAGCTTCGTTGTTTACAAAGCCGCTCAGGTTAAGTCCTATGGTTTTTGACTCAACAAAACCTGCGGGAAGCTCGCACTCTTTAATATTAAGTCTGAAAGCAGGGTCACAACATCTGATAACTTTATCTTTGCTGATTCCTGCATTCATAAGATTTTCGTAAGTATATGCTTCTCTTACAACAATAAGAGAATAATTCTCCAGGTCTTTCTTTACCTGGGCATTAAGATATTCCTCGCCGATGGAGCAACACCACAGCACAGAGGGAATACCCGCTTTTTTCATTTTCTGATTATGTGCCACAAAGCCTGTGGGCACATTGTAGCAATATGTATCTCCGCCGATTGCAAAGCTTAATGCAATACTGTCAAGCTTGTTCCACACCTCTTTGTGGACAATATTCTGTCCCACAAGAGGATTTCTCATAAGCTTTCTCATTCCTCCATAGAAATAGCGCTGAAGCTTTGAGGAATAGTTGTGGTAAGGAGTAATCTCTGCAATATCCGGAAGCCCTGCATTAATATCCTGCCCGGGCATATAGCTTGCAAGCATAGGCTTTGTTTCAAGTCCTGCTTGTGTCAAAACTTTAATTGTACTGCGGACAATGGCCTCGCAACCTCTGTTGTCAGAGCCTGTATGTCCGCACAAAAGTAAATTTTTACTCATACTTTATACCAATCATTTCTCAGCACAGGAGCCTTACTCATAGGACCTGCTTCATAATCCTGATACTTGCAACCGCTGCTTACAAATTCTACCAATCGCTTGGCTGCTACCTTTGCATTGTACTTTTCCTGAATAGTGGTGTAGGCATTCTCCCCCAGTTTCTTTCTCAGGTCTGCATCTTCAATCAATTTCTGAAGTTTGCTTGTAAAATCATTTTCATCGGAACAGTCATAAATCAATCCGTTTTTACTATCATCAACAAGGAAAGGAACACTGCCTGCTGCGCTGCTTGCAAGCACCGCACAACCTGTACCCATCGATTCGTTGACAACTGCACCCCAACCCTCGCGAAAATCAGAGGTCATCAGGAAGATATCTGCTTTTTCCATATTCTCCAGCACTTGCGCAGGACTCATAGATCCCAGAAATCTTACCTTATTCTCAAGACCGTATTTTTTCACTTTTCTTGCAAGAGCTTTTTCCATATCTCCTATGCCGATGTAGTCCAGAGTAAAATCCACACCTTGCTCACAAAGCTTTGCAACCGACTTTATGGGCAGTTCGGGATGTTTCCAGTTAAGAAATCTGCCTGCCCAGAGAATTCTGACAGGGCTATTATTCCTTTCGGGCAAAGCTCCGCTTGTTGTATCAATACGGGGGAAATATCCCCACTTAAAGCACTTGTTTGCATCAAAGCCCATAAGCTCAAGATCCGAAGACAAAAATCCACTTGCACACAAAACATACAGATTTTTATTTTTGTGTTTCAGAATCTTTTTGTTTATTCTGGCTCTGATGTGGGGAATGAATCTGCGCCATACACCCTTTTTGAAGTATCTTTCCTGATAAATAAAAGTAGGCTTGTTGTATGCCATTCTGTACTCGATATAAGATAATGGACTTGTACCGAAAATTACAATGTCACTTTTTTCAAGAAGGCTGTAAAACTTATCTTCATCGTAGCTTTCGTCGTATGTTCTCACAACGAAGTCATAAGCTGTGTTCAGATCCTCATAGCCCATTTCAAGACGGGATTCGGGAATAGCTTCTGTAGCTACAAAGTAAAACTCGTCGCAGTTATTCTTTAATTCCTCACACAAGGGTAATTGATGATGATTAAGAAAACACGAAACAAATGTAATAATCATACTATCGGAATCAACCTTTCCCAATATTCCCAGAAGAAGAAGTAATTTTCCTGAGGTGACATACGATACATAAACAGTACTGTACACAGTACAATACACATAACTACCATAATATTTCGGCTGACCTTGTTCTTCTGCATTGATACCGAGTTTGCCAGTACAACAGAAGCAACAGGGGTGAAATAGTAACTGATTCTTTCAAAAACCACAACGCTGTAGCGGCTGATATATATGCACAAGCCCACAAACAGTATCAGAATATCGTAGTACATATCGTCAATAGATGCGGGGTTATCTTTCCAGAGAACATAGCAGAAAATCAGCGCCATTGTGTAAATTGCAATGGGAACAACACCGCCGAAGATATTACCGATATACAAGCCCTTATAGTCTACATCAAAGACCACATTCATCCAGCTCAAAATATCTTTTGCAAAAATAACTCCCATCAATGTGATGATTAATGCAATGAAAACTGTTCTTTTGTTCATCTTCATATATCTGATGAAGAACACCGATACAAACACAATTGCCGTAGTGTGGAATGAATATGCCAAAAGAATCAATGCCAGAGCTATCAGGTCAAATCCCAGGGACATTTTCTTCATCAATTCAAAGGCAATCAGACACAGACAAATAGAAAATCCCTGTCTGAATCCTGTAAGGAAGAAGCTCCAGGGGCCAACGCAGATGTAAAGGATAACAGACATTACCACGTTTTTGGAATGCTTGTTGAAATACCACAGAATGACGCCTGTACAGAAAGCGGCTTCGAAATACACAATAAAATACTCCCAGGGGAAAAACCAGGAAAGAATTTTATTGAATATAAGGTATCCGGTTTCAAATCTGTACAATTCTTTCAGCTGTTCAAGGGGATACCTTCCCGCATTTTTATAGCAGGCAAAGTAGGTGTACAAGTCTGCACTGCCTGACCAGAACGGGCATCTGCTTCCCACAAAGAATGTGATGAAAAGAAACGTTAAAGATAAAAATATTAGATTTTTCTTTTTTTCGCCCAATGCATCTGGAATCAAAAATCTGATTCCGATAATGCAGCCGAGCATCAGAAGCCAAATCCACATATTAATACTCCAGGTTAATAATAAATCAAATAAACATTTGCTGTTTTACAGCACATCAGAACATTGAGTTATAAACCTCAATGTAATCTTCAAATCTTGACTCTCTCTGAAAATCGAGTCCTCTTTTTCTGCAGGCATCTTTTGTGAATATGCCCGACTTAACTTCCTGAACAGCTCTGTAGAGAGCGTCGGTGTCCCCTTGCTCCACAACCAGTCCGCAAGTGTCGTCAAGAGATTCCTTGCTGCCGCCTGTGTCAAATGTAACAACAGGTGTACCGCAGGCAAGGGATTCCAGATTGACTGTGGGGAATGTATCCTCCAGAGTGGGGTTAACAAAAACATCTGCACAGGAATAAACCTGTGCCAGCTCCTCGGTGTTGTCGGTAACGGGCAGAGGAGTTATGTTTGAGGGGAGAGATTCTTTGTCCCCATTGTATGATAAAAGAATTATGTGTTCATCTTCAGAAAGTTTTTCTGAAAGTTTGCTGAAATATTCTCCGCCCTTTCTGCCGCTGAGGGCAGTAACAATGCCGAGAATTACAAATTTATCTTTAAGCCCCAGTTTTTCTTTCAGGTCTGATTCCACAGGCTTAAAGGCTTCGGTGTCGATTCCGTTGTGCACAACCGTAACGGGATATTTGCCCAGATAGGATTCATTCACCAGATCTGCAAGCCACTTTGAGGGTGTGACAATGTGCATTTTCTCCACCTGAGTGAAAAGTCGCTTTTTATCTCTGTAATTTTCCTTTGATCTGTCAAAGAACCAGGAATCGGGATACCCTCTTCTCTGGGAACAATTATGGCAACCGGTTTTCCATTTTTCGCAACCGATATAATCAAAGTGAGGACAATGACCCGTAAAAGTCCAGCAATCGTGCAAAGTCCATACTACGGGAATCTTGTGCTCTGCAATATACTCAAAGAGCATCTTGATGTTGAGATAATGACCGTGGATATTGTGCAGATGAACCACATCAGGCTTTACCTTGTTCATAAAAGCGATGAGCCTTTTAGTGGCAACTCTGCTGTAAAATCCGTGTCTTCCGAAAAGTCTTGTAAGCAGCACTGTAAATTTATCGTACAATCTGCCGCTGCTCATACTGAACACGTTTTCGTATTTATCTGATGTAGAAGAACAGGCAACAAAAGCTTCGTGGCCGTATTTTTGCTGAAGCTTAACCAGATGCGCAGCAATTCTACCTGTGCTCTTAATGCCGTACACAGAATTAATCTGCAGAATCTTCATAGCCTTGTCCTCCTTCTTGTAAATTTATGTTAATGAGTGTTATTTTTCTTGTGCAACCTGAGTCATAATCTCCATAAACTGGGAATATACCAACTCTTCGCTGTGATTTCTCTTACCGCAATCAAAAGCCTTTTTGCCGTATTCGTTGATAAGGTCAGGGTTGTCGCAGAGTTTTCTCAGCGCAGGTTCAATATCGTTGTAGTCAAATACTGTGATGGCTGCATCTTCGGTCTTGAGGTAGTCCATAGGAGCAGTTTCCTTGCTGCCGAGAGCAAAGATACATCTGCCGCTTGCAAAGTAGTCTGTAATCTTTGTGGAGAAGGACAACCAGGAAAGCATATCGTAGCCTTTGTCCAGAGATTCTGCAAAAACTACCACATCAGATTCTCTCTGAAGTCTTTCTGTTTCTTCTCTGTCAACCTCTCCCATAAAGCGCACACCCTTGCACTTGAGCTCGTTGAGGATATCGTCAGAAAGATTATCGGAAGAATAAATATCCAGCAGAATTCTTGTTTTGTCTGCGTTAATATTTTCTACAGCTTTTGCAATCTTAATCAGCGCATTTGCTCTGCCGATTACAAGTCTGCCTGTGTAAATCATTTTGATGGGGTCAGAAACCTTTGCCTCGGTGTAGGTAAGGTCTTTGTAGTCCAGGGCTTTGGTCAGGATTGCGCAGTCTGTTGAGAACATCTCGGAGCAAACCTGTGCAGCCTTGGGAGTCATAACAAACAATTTGTTGCAGAACTTCATCATCTTGTCAATCTGCTTTCTGAGGAAGAATCTGTGTATTACAGCCAGACCGCTTCCCATACAGCTCAGATAGCTGTAGCTGTCGTCTGTAAGATAGCATACAACAGGTTTGTTTGTGATCTTTGCAACATAGTTCTGAATCTTGGACATATAGATTACAGAATGAATCTGCATAAAGATAACGTCAGGATTAAACTCTTCAACAAAATCTTTGAGTTCCTTTGTTTTCCATTTGCCCAATGACCATACAAACTCGCGGAGAATAACTTTTGTCCAGCTGTATTTCTTTGTTCTTTTACCGTAGCGCTTCTGCTCCTGCTGAAGTTCCAGAAGGTCTTCTTCTGTCATTTCACCTATGCAATTGTTTACAACGCGTGCGGTCTGAGTGTTTCTTTTGAACACACTTCTGATAACAGCGTTCTCGTTAATTTTAAGGAACCTGTCACAAACCTTGGTGGAGGGCACACCTGCACGTACATAAATGTGTGCCAGTTTCTCTTTATCCCACCAGGAAAAAATATCTGATAATGTATGGTTAGGGCTCTGGTCCTGCCATGCGTTGATGGACATTATCAGAACCTTTGGCATCTTATTACTCATTGTTTTGCCTCCAAATACCTTTACGACGGAATCACTTTGATGCTTTTGCCTGCACAATCTCATCTACTGTGCGGCAGACCTTCTGTCTGTTTTCTTCAAACTGTGCATCATCCCAGGTGGAAATCTCCAGTTCTCTGTTGCGCAGAAGAGCAACCTCCCCTGCCAGGTCATCTATTGGTCTGCTTGCATCCACCTCGTTGCGGAATGTTCTTGAGAGTATGGCACAAGTTGAACCCAGCCTTTTGTGCTCTGCAATAACATCGTCGCTTCTGAGCAGACCTTCTCCGATTTTTGCTACACCGCCAAAGCCGTAAGGCAAACCTTTTTCTCTGAACTTTGCACACATTGCCTCAACGGTGCCGTTTGCCAGAAGCTCAAACATAAATGTCATCTTATAGCTCAGGTGCAAATCGTTGAGTCCTATGTACACTTCATCAATACCGGGCACAGCCAGTATCTCGTCTATATTTTCCACAGATTGTGCTGTTTCAAACAAAAGCACGGTCTTTGCTCTGCCGTTTACAATGCTGATAAACTCCTGCACCTCCTGTGCAGTACCGAAGTAAGGCAGCATAATAAGCTCGGCGCCGTCTGCAATAATTCTGTCAATTTCTTCTCCAAGTCCGGGATGCACAGGATTGCATCGCACAAGGAACTGGGCTCTCTTTATAACCTGACGGAGCTTTTTTACATCATCAAGGCTTGAATGAGAAACCACAGTATCCAGATGACCCTGACGCTCCTCTTTGCCAAGAAGCTCCAGGTCAAGAAAAATGCGGTCAACACCTGCCTGCTCTGCCTGTACGGCAGCATCGGGTTCGGCAGTAAGGTACATATACTTTATGCCGCCTGACATAGCTCTGCTGCTTTCAGCCGCTGTGTTTGCAGGAGAATATGAGGTTTTTTGTTCGTCTGTGCAAATCAAAGTATTTTGCATAATAACACTCCGCCGTTTATGTTTTGCTTATCTTCTGTGTAAATAGCCTCAAATCACAAAAAGATATACTTATACTTATACATTACATAAAAATCCAATGATATAATACCACAAATCCCCGCGTATGTAAACAGAATATTTCCTTTTTTAACAACTTTTTGATGTTATAACCGCCCAATATTTTTCATATACTTGAGTATTACGGACAGAGCACCCGAAGTGCTTTGTGCAGGAGGCAAGTTTATGAAGGGAACAGTTGAGGAAAGAGCCCTTGAGCTGGGCAGATTTATTGCAGAAAACAAAGCTACCGTCCGCCTTGCAGCTAAAAAATACGGCATAAGTAAGAGCACGGTCCACAAAGATGTAAGCCAAAGACTTTATTACATAAACCCCTCACTTTTTTATGAGGTTAAAGCTGTTCTGGAGCTTAACAAAGCCCAGCGTCACCTGCGAGGGGGCGAAGCCACAAAGAACAAATATCTGAAGCTTTCCGCTTTGGATAATTCTGAAAAAATAGACTTTACATAGCAGAAAATATGTAGTATAATTCAAAGTGATTTAGAGTGAGTAATTGTATCTTTTGCAGATGTTGCAACCAGAGCCGGTTACTCTGAGATGTCCAAATTTCTTTTTGAGGAATCAGGAGATAAACTATGAGAAATATTCCTTTTTCACCTCCGGATATTACACAGGCAGAAATCGATTCCGTTGTTTCCGTTCTTGAATCCGGCTGGATAACCACAGGTCCCAAAACCAAGCTTTTTGAGCAGAAAATTGCAGAATTCTGTAACACAGAAAAAGCAGTTTGCCTGTCTTCACAGACAGCCTGCGCAGAAATGACCCTCCGCATTCTGGGCGTAGGCCCCGGAGATGAGGTTATTGTGCCCGCATACACCTACACAGCTACAGCTTCCATCGTTTGCCACATCGGTGCAACACCTGTCATCATCGACTGTGCACCCGGCAGCTTTGAGATGGATTACGATAAGCTGGCAGATGCGATTACGGAGAGGACGAAGGTGATCATCCCTGTGGATCTGG
>CALEIO010000207.1 GCA_937875885.1 uncultured Clostridia bacterium
CTGTTGATTATCATATAAGTGGGAAGGTTGATATAGTTGACGCCGTTGATTGTTTCGACGCAGGAGAAACCGAATGCCTTCTCAACGAGAGGTCCGTTGATACCCGTATGAACGTGACCGCTGATAAAGAAAACGTTATCATATTTTTCAAGAATCTGCTGAACTCTTGCCTGGCAATGCCCGCAAGCCATACCCTCGATATATACAGTTTTCATCTTCTTTTGCTCCTTTCTCTGTGAAATATCATAATTTCTCTTAATATTTTTAAGTCTCAGCGCATTTGTGATTACGCAAATAGAACTAAGGCTCATTGCAATAGTACCAATCATCGGAGAAAGCTTGATTCCTGTGCTGTTATAAACAGCACCTGCTGCAATGGGAATGCAGATTGCATTGTAAAACAGTGCCCAGAAAAGATTCTCCTTGATGTTTTTCATAACCTTTTTGCAGATTCTCAATGTTGTTTCTACATCACGTAAATCATTCTTTACAAGTACAACATCTGCAGATTCCATAGCAATATCTGTGCCTGCTCCTAAAGCAATACCCACGTCTGCAGCAGCCAGGGCAGGGGAGTCGTTAATACCGTCACCAACCATTGCAGTAGGATTTTCAAGCTGATACTGTCTTATATACTCATTTTTATCAGCAGGTAAGAGCTCTGCATAAACAGCATCTATATTCACTTCCTCTTTAATGGCATTTGCTGTCTTTTTGTTGTCACCTGTAAGCATTATAGACTTGATACCCATACTGTGCAATACGTTAATTGCCTCAACAGAAGTATCTTTTATTGTGTCAGCAATTCCGATTATTGCAACAACTTTACCATTTTTACCAACAAACAAAGGTGTCTTACCTTGAGCTGACATATTCTGTGCAGACTCTTCAAACTCTGCATCAATGCTATCATCAGATGAAAATCCTGCATTTCCGATAGTATAAGTATCATTTCCGACTTTAGCTTTAACACCTTTTCCTGTAACAGACTCAAAATCGTTGACAATTATGCTTGAATCAAGAGTTGAGTAGGAAGCAATCGCCTGAGCTAAAGGATGGTCACTCATACTTTCAACAGCTACACAGATGTCCATTATATCATCAGGTGTATTGTTGTTAGTCTTCACATCCGTAACTTTCGGCTTACCTTCTGTGATAGT
>CALEIO010000208.1 GCA_937875885.1 uncultured Clostridia bacterium
TTTGAGGGCAGCTTCTGCACGGTAATCAAGGTAACCGCGGGCTGTAGGTCCTACATTCATCAACAGATTGCCGCCCAAAGATACGGTGTTGACCAGCATACGGATCAGCATTTCGGGCGATTTCCAGGTCATTTCGTCCCGATAGTAGCCCCAGGAGCCCGACATCGTCTGGCAGGCCTCCCACGTGACAAGCTCGCCCGTTTCCTTATGCTTAACCCATTCAAGCATCTGATACTGCTCGGGCGTCCACAGGTCCTGCTCGATATCGGCACGGTTGTCGATGATAATATTCGGCTGCAGGGCTCTGGCGGTGGCGATGAGCTTTTCGGATTCCCAATCGTCCTTGCCCTTACCCTTCATCCAGGCGCGGTCGCCCGTGCCGTTGTTCTGGGAATAGGAGAAATCGAACCACAGAATGTCGATCTTACCGTAGTTTTCACGATAGAAGCGGCAGTAGTTGATTACGGAACGAAGAGGTGCAAGACCGATACCACCTGCAATAAAGAGAAGGTCTTTGCCCTTGAACTCTGTGTCTACAGGGAAAGGTCTGCCGTAAGGTCCGCGGATTGTAATCTGCTGACCGGGCTCTGCCTGGTGGAGCCAATCGGTAACACAACCGCACTTCTTGATGGAAAACTCCATAAACTCGGTGTTTGTGGGAGAGGATGTAATAGAGAACATAGCCTCACCAACACCGGGAATAGAAAGCATTGCGCACTGACCGGGCTTGTGGTCAAAAGCCTTTTTGCCGTCGGGAGTTACAACGCGGAATGTTTTAACATCAGGAGTATCAATTCTGACATCGGTAACAACACCAACAACAGGAATAAGAGTGTCAATTACATTATTCATTATTTCTCTCCTCCCAAAGTTTTCATAACTTTAACAATATTCATAGAGATGGGGCACTTTGCAAGGCATCTGCCGCAACCAACACAGCTGAACATACCATCGTTATTCTCGGGGTAATAAACCAGCTTGTGCATAAAGCGCTGACGAAATCTCTCAACCTGAGAGTTTCTGGAGTTACCGTGTGCCATCTTTGTGAAGTCGGAATACATACAGGAATCCCAGCAGCGATAACGGATTACACCGTTACCTGTGTCGAAATCCTTGATGTCGTAGCACTGACAAGTGGGGCAAACAAAAGTACAGGTACCGCAACCCAGACAAGCCTGGGAAAGCTCTGCCCAAAGGGGAGAATCGAAATACTCTTTTGTTTTGTTGCCGCCGAATTTATCTGTAGAAAGGCCCTCGAGAGGGAGTTTCTTCATAATTGTACGGATTTTCTCCTGCTGAGCTTCTGCTGCAGAAGCGTCACAATCCTCTGTAACATCTGCAAGCTTCTCAAGGAGAGCCTTACCCTTTTCTGTGTTTGCCTCAAGGTAGAGAGCATCTTCTGTCTTCCAGGCAGAGATATCACCTGCAGGAGCAGCAGCATCGATGCCGAAAGCAGCACAGAAGCAAGTGTCTGCAGGACGATTACAAGCCATAGAGATAATAACTCCGTGAGCTCTGCGGTTTGCATAGTAGCTGTCCACAGGCTCTGTAAGGAATACTCTGTCCAGAATATCGAAGCTCTTTACATCACAAGCACGAACGCCGAAAACAACAAAGTCCTCTGCTTCTTCTCTGATATCAAAAAGCTCAATATTCTTGCCTGTAACCTTGAATTCCATCAGATTCTCGCTCTGGGGGAAGAAAAAGTCTTTGGGGCTTCTTACTGTGTTGAGCACATCAAGGTACTCCACACCGTCTGCCCATTTGGTGTAAACTGCACCGCCTGCATTGTCTGTTGCAGGAAGATACAGACTTGCACCTTCATTTATCTTCTGAAAGAGATCAGTAAGTTTTGTAAGTGAACATTTACGCATAGCTTACTCTACCTCCTTCTTGAATACATCTTCAGACTCGATATCATCGAGAGTGTAGTTTACGAGGGGAGCTCTGGAGCCTTCCTCTGCACCTGCCTGATACTCACCATAGAATGTGTTGATATCCTTGATGAACTTTCTGTTGAGCAGGTGGAGGGGGATGTTCTGGGGACATACTCTGGAGCACTCACCGCAGTCAGTACATCTGCCTGCAACGTGGAATGCTCTGATGATGTGGAACATCTTCTCTTCGAAGCTATTCGCGGGAGATTTATTTTCAACGCCGGATTTCGGGTTGTCGAATACGCACTTTTCGCAGGTGCAAGCGGGGCAGGCGTCACGGCAAGC
>CALEIO010000209.1 GCA_937875885.1 uncultured Clostridia bacterium
TTTTACAGACGGCGGCGAGTTTGGTCTGGGTGCCGAAATCGGCATCTCAACACAAAAACTTCACGCAAGAGGCCCTATGGGTATCAACGAGCTCACCAGCATGAAGTTTATTGTTAAAGGTTCAGGTCAGGTAAGATAACCTGAATAGTATTTTTTTAAGAATATTCAGATGATTAAGTACAAAAGCGCCAGAGCAAGGGAGGGGTCGAAGTTTTCTTCTCCCGAAAGAATCAGCACCAGCGCCAGAATCAGCAGCTTTTCCTTGTCCGCAAACAGGGGTGTTTCCCTTGGGGCGGAGTCTGTTTTTTCGCGGTTTTGGTGGGGACTGCTTGTGTGCTCTCCTTCGGGTTTCGGAGTGGGTGGTGCTTTTTGTGTGTTTGTATTTTCTCTCGGGATTGGGGCAGAGTGCATTTCCCGCACCCGTCGCAGGGCGTCTGCTTGCATAGAATCCATATATTCACCCCTCTAAAATATTCCCGATTTACGGATAAAGGGCAGAAGCTTCATTATCCGCAGAATTTTCTCTGCATCATCAAGCTTTTTTTGCCTCTCTGCTCCCAGAAACGGTCGCAAAGCAGAGAGCAAAGCGGTGGTTTCGTCCTCTTTGTTCATTGAACTGATAATGGGCAGAAGCCTTGTGAGCTCTTTCATATTCCCAAGGTTTGCAAGGGAGGAAATCCCACCGAGGGAGGAGAGATCCCCCAATGGATTGGGTGCAGAATTTGTGTGGCTCTGTGCAAAGTTCTGTGAATTCTGATTGTGTTGAGAATTGGTGCTTTGAGGGAGAGAAGATTCCCCAAGCCCCAGTTGTTCACCCAGAGCCTTTATTTTCATCATGGCATCGGGGTCAGAAAGAATCCCCGCAAGGGCATTTTCAAGTTCAGCCATTGCCCTGAAGTTTCCTCAAAAGTGCTTGCACCTGAGGATTTTCCAGAACTTTTCTGGCTTCCTCGGGATTGTTCAGCAGACTTCTTACTTTTGTCTGCTGTGCAGGAGAAAGTTTGCGCAGAATGTTTTCGATGTTTCCCTCTTTTGCCGAGGTTTCAAGCTCATCGGGGTTTGCACCCAGCTTCTGCGAAAGCTCATTTATGATGTTTTTTCGGTGGTCTGTATTTGCCATGATAACACCTCCTTTTATAACTATGACGGTCATTAACATATTATGACGGAAAGGCAAAATATGCGAATTTTAGTTGTATCGGACACCCACGGCGATGTGCACAGCTTCATACAGCTTTGCAGAAGTAATTCATCTGCAGAGGTGGTCATCCATTGCGGCGACGGAGCAGGTGATGTGCAGGAGGTTTCTCCGCTGTTTCCCTCAAAGATGTTTATTAATGTCCGCGGTAACTGCGATTTCTGCACAGATGCTCCCTATGCACAGACAATAACTCTGGAGGGCAAAAAGCTGCTTATCACCCACGGACACCTTTACAACGTAAAAAGTGACCTGCTTCCTTTGTCTTTGAGTGCCAGGGAGCAAGGGGCAGATATGGTGCTTTTCGGTCACACTCATCAGCAGACAGAAATTTACAGCGACGGGCTCTATATGCTCAACCCCGGCAGTCTTAAAGGCTACAAAGGCTCTTATGCTCTGGTGGATATTACAGACAAAGGAATTCTCATAAATTGTCTGCAGAATAACAGCTAAGATTTTTCAGTAGAATTTATTTTTATTTTATGATACAATACAAAGACAAGGTTTACGGGAGGTGAGGTGCCTTGAATTTTTCTCATATTGCACTCAGCGATTTTCTTAAAGATGAGCTTGTTTCTATGGAGTCAAGCCGCAGGATACCTCATGCCCTCATCATCACCGGCGGCAACGATGAAACCCGCGAAGAATTCTGCAGGTTTCTTTCAATGTGGGCGGTGTGCTCTGCACAGAGCAAGCCTTGCGGTGAGTGTTCAGCCTGCACTAAGGTGCAAAGCCGCAACCACATAGATGTTTACTATGCAAAGGGTACGGGCAAAACCGACGGTATCTCTGTTGATGAAATCAGAAACATCACACGCGATACTGCGATTATCCCTAACGAAGCCCCCAAGAAGATATATATTCTGGAGAACGCAGACAAGCGTATGGGTGCCGAAGCGCTCAATGCTTTCCTCAAAACCCTGGAGGAGCCCTCCCAGGATATTCTCTTTCTGCTGACTGTTTCAAACTTGAAGGCTCTGCCTCAGACAATCCGCTCACGATGCACCACCTTCACTCTTGAAAGTCATCTTGAGGTGTCAGAAAGCGTAAAAGAATCGGCTATAAACATCCTTAAAGGAATTATAGATACAAACGAGCTCGAGCTGCTCAAGGCCACATTTGTGCTCAATTCCCGTCAGAAAACTCTGGAGATTCTCACTCTGGTGCTTAATATGCTCTGCGATGCTCTTTCTGTGAGCGTTAATTCACAGGGCATAATGGACGAGGAAATCTGCGGCATCCTTGGCAAAAAGCTCACAAAAGCAAAAATTATCGGGCTTATGGAGGTCACACGTGACGCTGTAAGCAAAACAAACCGCAATGTCAACCTTACCCTGCTTTCAACCTGGCTTTGCGGAGAATACAGGAGGATAACATGTGCAATGTAGTTGGAGTCCGCTTCAAAGAAGTGGGCAAGATATATTATTTTGACCCCGCCGAGGAGCAGTACGCCCAGGGCGAAATGGTTATTGTTGAAACAGCACGCGGCGTTGAGTGCGGCGAGATAGCCTGCCCCAACAAGCAGGTGAACGACGAGGAGATTGTGCATCCTCTCAAAAGCATCATCCGTCGTGCAACAGAAGCCGACCTGCAGAAGCTGGAGAAAAACCGCGAGCAGGAAAAACGTGCTTTTGACATTGCTGTAAAGAAGATTGCAGACCACAAGCTTGAGATGAAGCTTGTTAATGTTGAATATACCTTTGACGGCAGCAAGGTGCTCTTCTACTTTACCGCTGACGGCAGAGTGGATTTCAGAGCATTGGTTAAAGACCTTGCTTCTGTGTTCAGAACAAGAATTGAGCTACGTCAGATTGGTGTACGTGACGAAGCAAAGATGCTGGGCGGACTTGGTGTTTGCGGCAAAGAATTCTGTTGCTCAAAGTTCCTGGGTGAATTCCAGCCTGTTTCCATCAAGATGGCAAAGGAACAGGGCCTTTCCCTTTCTCCTGTCAAGATTTCCGGTACCTGCGGCAGACTTATGTGCTGCCTTAAATATGAGCAGGATGCATACACAGACCTCTTGAGAAACACTCCCAAGTACGGTGCAATCGTAAAAACTCCCCAGGGTAAGGGTACAGTTGTAGAGGTTGCTCTGCTCACAGGTACACTCAAGGTTAAGATGGACAACACTCCCCCCGAGGCAGCTCCCCAGGTGTTCAAGGTTAAGGATGTAAAAATCCTCAAGGACGGTCACATCAAGGTGGATAAAAAAGAGATGGAAGAGCTCAAGGGTCTGGAGTAATCAGAACAGTTATTATTTGATTGTTTGCAAAAAATGCAAGAGTTTCTGTATTTTATGGATTTTTTGAGGTAAATTAAGAAATTTATGCAGAAATAATTGCATTTTTGAAAATATGTGCTACAATAGTAGTCGAAAATAATTCAAGGAGGTGCCTCCCATGGCATATATTATCACTGATGATTGCATTTCTTGCGGCGCATGCGCAGATGAGTGCCCCTGCGGTGCTATCTCCGAGGGCGACGGCAAGTATGTAATCGACGCTGATGCTTGCGTTGATTGCGGCGCTTGCGCAGGCGCATGTCCTGTTGACGCTCCCCAGGCGGAGTAATTCTCTTAAAGAGGAATGTAACTGCACCCCGTATTGGGGTGCTGTTCTTCTTTAGGGGAGTTTTTTGCTGTTTTATTACGGATTACAGATTATACTGATTTTATATAGGAGGTGCGCAGATGCTGCTTTCAGACGAAAGGCTGGAGCCACTGGGCAACGGCATAGAGATTATTGTCAGCGACAATTTTCATTTCACAACAGATACAATTTTACTTGCAGACTTTGCAAAACACAGAAAGTCAGACAAAGCAGTGGACCTTTGCACAGGCTGCGGCACCATTCCCATGCTGTGGATGCGCCACAATCCCCCCCGGCAGGCGGTGGGTGTGGAGATTTTTGAGCGTGGTGCTGATATGCTCAGACGCAGCGCCGAGCACAACTCTCTTTGCGACAGGCTCACAGCTGTGTGTGCAGACCTTAACGAGCTCAAGGGCGTAGTGCCTTTCGGAGCTTTTGACCTGGTAACCTGCAACCCTCCCTACAAGCTTTCGGGCGGGGGAGTGGCAAGCGGAGAAACCCACGAACTTTTTGCCCGTCACGAGCACGGATGCACCCTTGAGGATGTAATCAGAGTGGGTGCAAAACTTCTGCAGTTTTCGGGCAGACTCTGCATCTGCCAGCGTCCCGAGCGTCTGACCGATGCAATGGAGCTTATGCGAAAGTACGATGTAGAGCCCAAGCGACTGCGCCTTGTGCAGGGCAAAGCCTCAAAGGCACCCAAGCTCTTTCTGCTGGAGGGCAAGCGTGGCTCAAAGCAAGGCAACCTTGTGGTTGAGCCTGTGCTTGTGGTGGAAGAGGAATCAGGCGGATTTACAAAAGAAATGAACGATATTTACGGTTGCTACAAAGACGGAGCAGGGAGTAAATAATATGGAAACAAAAGGAATTTTATATGTGGTGGGAACACCCATCGGCAATCTTTCTGATTTAAGCCCCAGAGCCGCACAGACTCTGGAGGATGTGGATTTTATTGCCGCAGAGGACACCCGGGTTACGGTTAAGCTTCTCAACCACCTTGGAATAAAAAAGCCTATGGTAAGCTACTTTGAGCACAACAAGCAGTTCAAAGGCGAGCTTATCTGCGAAAGAATTCTGCAGGGCGAATCCTGTGCTGTGGTGACAGATGCGGGTATGCCCTGTATCTCTGACCCGGGGGAGGAGCTTGTGCGCCAGTGTGCCGAAAGAGGAATCCGCACCGAGGTTGTGCCCGGTCCCTCGGCAGTAATCTCTGCCCTTTGTGTGTCGGGCCTTTCCACAGGCAGATTCACCTTTGAGGGCTTTCTTTCCGTAAACAAGAAAAGCCGCAAAGAGCATCTGGAGTCACTTCTGCAGGAGAAGCGCACAATGGTGTTTTACGAAGCACCCCACAAACTTGCAAATACCTTGAAGGATTTTTACACCGCATTCGGTGACAGAAAACTAACCATTGTACGCGAGATTACAAAACTCCACGAGGATGTAATCCGCACCACTACCAAAGAGGCGGCAGAGCTTTATGCAGACGGCTCTCTCAAAGGCGAAATGGTGCTTGTGCTTGAGGGTGCAAGTTTTGTGCAGAAGCAGGAGTTTACTCTGGAAGAAGCGGTGGAAATTGCAAAGAAACTTATTGAAAACGGTACAAAACCCACTCAGGCAGCCAAGGAAGCCGCTGCTGCCACAGGACTCAAGAAGAACGACATTTACAGGGAATTGATATAAATGGCTTACAAAGAAACCCTTGAGAGGATTCATTCTCTCAATAAATTCGGCTCCCGTCCGGGACTTGACAGAATCAGAAAGCTTCTGGAGCTTATGGGCAATCCCCAGGATAAGCTCAGGTTTGTTCACGTGGCAGGTACTAACGGCAAAGGCTCTGTCTGCGCTGTGCTTTCTTCGGTGCTTAAAGAGTCAGGCTGCAAAACAGGACTTTTCATCTCACCTTACATCACAGATTTCTGCGAGAGAATCCAGATTAACAACGTGCCTGTTTCTCACAGCACCTTGTGTCAGGTGGCAGACTACGCTTTTTCTTATGTGGATAAGCTCAATGCAGAGGGAATCATCATCACAGAGTTTGAGTTTGTAATGGCAGTTGCCTTTGAGTGCTTTGTCAGAGAAGGCTGTCAGATTGTGGTGCTTGAAGTAGGCCTTGGCGGCAGACTTGACTCCACAAACGTAATAAAATCCCCCTTGTGCTGTGTGCTCACCCGCATAGGTCTTGACCATACAGACATTCTGGGCGATACTGTAGAGCTTATTGCAGGGGAGAAGTGCGGAATCATCAAAGAAGGCACCTGTGTGGTGTCATCTCCACAGCCGAAGGGTGCAAAAGAGGTAGTGGAATCCACCTGCAAATCCCTTGGTGTTCCTGTTGTTTTCTCCGATTCTCTGCAGCTTTCTGTGCTTGAAAGCTCAATGAGTGGAACATTGTTTGAGTATAAGGGGGAGAAAATGCTCCTGCCCCTTTTGGGTGAGCATCAGATGCAGAATCTGAAAACTGCCCTGTGTGCCCTTGAAAAACTCACAGGTAAAATAGAAAACATCACACCACACAGCATAAAAGCAGGTGTGGAGACTGCGGTTAACCCTGCCCGATTTGAGGTGCTGGGAGAAAACCCCACTGTCATCATCGATGGTGCACACAATCCCGACGGAATGAGCACCTTTGCGCAGAGTGTCAGAAAGTTTTTCGGCAGCACAAAGGGTGTTCTTGTAATGAGTATGCTGGGTGACAAAGACAGCCGAGCTTCCCTTGAATATATAGAAGGCTTGTTTGATGAGGTCTTCACAGTGCCCATCAACAATCCCCGTGCTATGAAATCCGAGGAAATGGCAGAGCTCTGCCGAGGATACTTCCCCAAGGTTACACCTTGCGAGGACGTGGAAGATGCCTTCTTGCAGGGACTAAACCGTGCAAAAGAAAAGGGAGTGCACCTGTGTGTGTGCGGCTCACTTTACCTTGCAGGGGAGATTCGCCCCTATGCCCTTAAGTACTGCTCAAAAGCACAGTAAAACTTTATTTTCGACAACAGAATAATTCATAAATCTATGTCCATACTTATTACAATAGGTATGGGCATTTTATTTTTATTCAGGAAGTGAGAAAAATGGTAGAAATCTACAGAGAAAACGGCACTCTGACAGCACAGCTTTCGGGAGAGCTTGACCACCACAGATGTTCCCTTATCCGCAAGAAGATTGACGCTTGCACAGAGCTTGAGCGCCCCTCGGTTCTGTGCCTCGATTTTAAGGATGTCAGGTTTATGGACAGCTCGGGAGTAGGGCTTGTAATGGGTAGATTCAGGCAGATGAGTCTTATAGGAGGCAAACTTCGGGTAGTGAATGTTCCCGAACATATTGATAAGATATTCAGGCTTTCGGGTCTTGAGAGATTGGGGGTGCTTGTGTGAATATTGCAAACGAGATGAATCTGAAATTTGCGGCAAAGAGCATTAACGAAAGTTTTGCACGCTCGGCGGTGTCGGCTTTTGTTATGAGCCTTGACCCTACAATCAGCGAACTTTCCGACATAAAGACAGCAGTATCCGAAGCAGTTACCAATGCCATTGTCCACGCTTATGGTGATTGTTGCGGAGTTGTCTACATAAACGTCAGAATTACCGACTCGGGCAGAGTCATTGTGAAAATCCGCGATAAAGGCTGTGGAATTCCCGATGTAAAGCGGGCAATGGAGCCGCTTTTCACCACAGGTGGCGAGGAGCGTGCAGGACTTGGCTTTGCTGTGATGCAGAGCTTTTCCGACAAAGTCACAGTGCACTCAAAAGAGGGCAAGGGTACAACCGTAACTCTGGAAAAATCCATAATCCGCCGAGGCAAAAATGACAGCACAAGATAAGCTCATAAGCAGCAATACGGGTCTTGTCCACGCTTGCGCGCGGAAGTTTGCAGGCAAAGGAGTGGAGTACGAGGAGCTGTATTCAGGAGGATGTGTGGGACTTGTAAAGGCAGCCCGCAGGTTTGATGAATCCCTGGGTTACAAATTTTCCACCTATGCCGTCCCCGTCATATTGGGAGAGATAAAGCAGATTTTTCGCGATTCGGGAGCAGTCAAAGTAAGCCGAAGCATAAGGGAGCTGTCCCTACGGGTAAACAGAGCACGAGAGGAGTTTGTGCGGCAATGGGGGCAAGAGCCGACGGTGTCGCAGATAGCAAAGCTGCTCTCCGAGTCAGAAGAAGCGGTGGCAGAAGCCCTGGATGCTGCCCGATTCCCCTTGTCCCTCTCATACAGCACCGATGAAGAGGACAAGGAGTTTGACATAACTGAAGAGTCGGGGGAGGAGAGCCTGACAGAGCGGATGTCACTCCATCAGGCAATATCGGAGTTTGAGCCAAAGGACAGAGAGCTCATCACCCTGCGGTATTTCGAGGGCAAAACCCAGTCGGTAACAGCGCAGATTCTGGGGATGACCCAGGTCCAGGTCAGCCGACGAGAGAAAAAACTTCTCAGTATATTGCGGGAGAAACTGCTTTGACAAATATTCCTCTGCCTAAAACTTTTCGGTATTTGCCACAAACCACCGCTTTGTACAGGAAATTTCCACATTTTGCTGTGAGGGTGCTTCCCACACAATTTCCTCACAATTCCGTCACGATGTATCCTTTTGGTGCAAATCTTGACTTTCTTGGCGAATATTGAGTAGTCAAAAATTATGAAATAACACAAATTGTCGTTATTTGCACAGAAAATGATAGTCAATTGACGAGTTGAACAAAAGAAATCGGTTATTTTTGTTAGGTTTTATATTGGTAAAAATATTGTAAATTTTACAAATGATGTTATAATTGTTAGTAGTAAAATAGTAGAATTGTATAGGTGTCACTATCTCTTCAGATATTTTACGACAACTTTCCTCATAATTACCTTATATTATGTATGGAGTTCTCCACCGTTCTCTATACTATTAATATATATATAACACAGGTAGATAATGCCAAGGCTTTATCTGGCAGCCTAAGCAATGCACGAAGCTGGGTTTTCCCCGGTGCTTCGTGGGGTACACCTTGTACTTTGCGTATCGTTTAGGTTGTCCGAAACCTCCGGGGTGGTCAGACGGCAGGCAAAGACTAACGGCATTTCACAAATAATTTTCAACAAAAATTCAATTTCTTTAAGGAGGAAAAATCGATGAGAACATCTAAAATTACTGCAAGACTTCTTTCCGTAGTTCTTGCTGTTATGATGCTTTTCTCTCTGGTTACAGTTGGCTTCACATCAGCTTCTGCTGCTGAAGTAGAGACTGCTGAGACAGGCGCTTCTATCCCTGCAGGCACATACCTCTACCTCAAGCCCAACTCTTACTGGACACAGTCAAACGCACGTTTTGCTATTTATCTCTTCGGTAACGGTGATGCATGGGTATCCATGACTAAAGTTGCTGGCGAGACAAACCTCTATGAGGGTACAGTTCCTGCTGGTTATACAGGCATTATCTTCTGCCGTATGAACCCCAGCGCAACAGCTAACAACTGGAACAACAAGTGGAATCAGACTTCTGACCTCACTTGGAACGGCACAAACAACTGCTACACAGTTGCAAACAACACATGGGATAAAGGTGGCGGTACATGGTCCACTTACACACCCTATGTTGCTGCTACAACACCTGCAACTCCTGCAGCTCCCACAGTAACAGTTAACGGCACACTCGGCGGTGCAGGTACAGAGGCAGAGCCTTACCTCGTAGCTCCCGGTGCAACAACAAACCTTATCATTGCTGGCGCACTCAACGGTGCTTCCGGTCTTGCATACGGTGTTAACACAACAACTAAGACAGATATCGCAGTTGGCGGCACATCAGCTCTTGCTACTGTTACAGCTCCTGCTCTCGACGAGACAGCAGCTGTTGCTGTAAACCTCTGGGCTTACAACAAGGCTTCCAATGTAGCATATTCTGCTAACTATGCAACTACAACAGTTTACCTCAAGGGTTATGAGCAGGCAGTAGATCCTGAGCTTCCCGATGAGCCCGTTGTAGATAATACATTCACACTTCCCTACCAGGTTAAGGATGGCCTCTATGCATATGCAGGCACAGAAGTTGCTGGCACAAATGCATGGCAGCGTTGGGACGAAGTTAGCGGCACACGTTACTTCTACCTCCCCGCATCTGCTTCTGATACAGAAGTTGTAATTCTCAACACATACGCTACAACAGTTCTCGTTAACGGCGTTATGATTCCTGCAAACGAGTATGCAACAGTTCCCTACGTTGAGGGCGAGGCTATCGTTTGCGGTGGCGCAACAGGCCAGACACTTAAGGTTCTCAAGTCCGACGCAGAGGCTGCTCTCTACATCAACTCCGCTGACGGCATGGAGACAAAGAACGATGATGGCGTTAAGACAAAGAACCTCACAGCTACATACGACGTTTACGCTTTCCTTACAAGCGGCTCCAAGAACCAGGAAGCTTCCAAGCTCGCTGGTGCTGTTGCAGACGCTAACGGCGTAGACGAAGAGGAAACAACAGTTAAGAAGATCAAGGGCCGTGGTAACTCCACATGGAACCTTGCTAAGAAGCCTTTCAACATCACATACGATGAGAACGTTGTAGTTGATGGCATGAAGGGTAAGAAGTGGTCTCTCCTTGCAAATGCACAGGATAGCTCACTCCTCAGAAACCGCCTTGTTTATGACCTCGCATGGGCAGTTAACATGAAGTATGCATGTGACTCTCGTTTTGTTGATTGGTTCGTAAACGGTGACTATAAGGGTTCCTACCAGCTCACTCAGAAGATCGAGATGGGTAAGAACACAGTTATGTCCGACCTTAACGAGCCTCTCGTAGAGGTTGAGGAAGAGGGCGACGTAGTTCCCACAGAGAACTTCGACTTCATCCTCGAGCTTGACACAGTTGCTAACGCTTCTAACGCAGGCGACCTTTACTTCGTAACAAGCCGTGGTCAGACAATGACACACAAGACTCCTGATGCGCCCACAGACGAGCAGGTTGCTTTCATGAAGGCTAAGTATCAGGCAGTTGAGGACGCTCTCTACGGCAACGATATGGCAACTCTCGCAACTCTCGTTGATATCAACGACTTTGCAAGAGCATACCTTGTAAACGAGGTTGCTAAGAACCTCGACTCCGGTGTTACAAGCTGCTACTTCGTATATGACAGCGACAACGAGATCTTCTTCATGTCTCCTGTTTGGGACTACGATAACGCTCTCGGTAACTCCGTAAGCATCGCTGACAGACACGACAAGAACGGTAACGCTCTTGACCTTACAAGACCTGACGGTTGGTACGCTAAGGAGCTCATGCACTATGACACCAACTTCAAGGGTAAGACAAGCGTATTTGCTCAGGCTTATGCTATGACAACTAAGACAGCAGACGGCAAGTCCTTCGACGACATCGTTCGTGAGGTTTGGGCAGCTGACTTTGCTGACAAGGCAGCAGTTCTCGCAGGCGAGGCTGAGGCTGAAAGAGGCAGACTTGATTCTGCAGAAGGTTACCTTGCTAACCTCACTAAGTCCGGTCAGTGGAACTACTCCTACGGCGGCTGGACATTCTCCGCAAACAACGGTTGGATCTCCAACCACTCAACCCTCACAATGTACACATACAATGCTGAGGACAACACAGTTACAGCTGAAACTAAGAAGTACGACGAGAACAAGTTCGCTGATCAGGCAGCTTACGCTACTGATTGGATGATCTCCAGAATCAACTGGATGTCCGCTCAGTACAACGCTGCTGAGACAGTAGTTCCCGATGGTTACATCACAATCTACTTCGAGAACAACTGGAAGTGGCCTGATGCTAAGATCCACTACTGGGGTGGCACAACAGCTTCTGGTACAGATTGGCCCGGCGTATCTATGACATACGTTGACACAACAGAAACTGGCTATGACAGATTCTCTATCGTTGTTCCTGCTGACATCGAGGGTATCGTATTCAACGGTACTGGCGAGTACGGCGCAGAGCAGTGTGCTGATATCAAGACTGGTATCGCAGACGGCAACTGCTACTACATGACATACGACAGCGCTACAAACACAAAGCCCGCTGTTGCTTACAAGTACGAGCCTCTCGTTAAGCCCACAGAGCCTGCTGCAACAGATGCTCCTGCTACAGAGGCACCCGCTACACAGGCACCTGCAACAGATGCTCCTGTTGTAGAGCCCGAGTACATCACAGTTTACTTCTCCAACGCTTGGATGTGGACAGACGTTACTGTTTACTTCTGGGGTAGCGCATTCGAGGCAACTCCCGCATGGCCCGGTAACGCAATGGAGAAGATCGAGACAAACAGCTTCGGTCAGGATATCTACAAGGCAACAATTCCTGCAGATGCAACAGGTATGCTCTTCGCAGGTAAGGACAACGGCGCAGATACAAAGTCTCCTGACATCACAGACATCAAGGCTGGCTACGGCTACTACATGGATTGGAACGAAAAGGACGGCACATTCGTAGGTATGTACGAGTATAAAGCTCCTGTTGCTCCCTCCACACCCGACGAGCCTGTTGTAACAGAGCCCGCAGCAACAGAGCCTGTTGCTACAGAGCCTGTTGCTACAGAGCCCGCTGCTACAGAGACACCCGATGTTCCCGATATGCCCACAGTTGTAACAGTAAGCGTTATCAACTCTGCAAAGTGGGACAAGGTTGCAGCATATGTTTGGGACACTAACCCCGCAGTTAACTGGCCCGGCACACTTATGGAGGCAACTGGTGAGAAGGTTAACGGCTATGACGTTTACGCTCTCTCCTTCGCTTCCAACTACACAAACATTATCTTCAACAACAACGGTAATGGTTCACAGACAGCTAACCTCGTAGTAGAGGATGGCAAGATCTATGACATCAAGGCTGCAAAGTGGTACGATTCCCTCGAGGATGTTCCCGGTGTTGATCCCCTTGCATCCGACATCTACCTTGCTGGTACATTCAACAACTGGAGCGCAACAGCTAACGAGTTCAAGCTCACAGAGGCTGGTTCCGCTATTTCCGTAGTAACACTCGACCTCGAGGCAGCTACAACTTACGAGTTCAAGGTTGTTCGTAATGGTCAGTGGACAGCTCCCAAGACAGCTACAACAATTACTGAGTCCGTTGCTGGTATCGTATTCAGCTCCAGCGGTCAGGACAATGTTAAGCTCACAACAACTGAGGCTGGCACATACACATTCACATGGAATGATTCCAAGCTCGCAGTTACATATCCCGGTCAGGTTACACCTGAGCCCGCAACTCCCGACGAGCCCGTTGTAGACACAACAGTTAAGATTGCTGGTTCCTTCACAGATTGGGGTAAGACTGAGATGACAGCAGACGCTGACGGCAAGGTTTACACAATCTCCGGTATCAGACTCGAGAAGGGTACATACGAGTTCAAGATCGTTGAGTTCGGTACTTGGATGGGTAACAACGGTACAATCGAGAACACAGCTGATGGTTGGACATTCAAGTCCGGCGACGAAGCTGGCAACTGTAAGCTCACTACAAAGGGTGGCGTTTACACATTCATCTTCGATACTGAGACAGACAAGCTCACTGTTACAGCAGAGCTCGACAAGATTCAGTACGCAGTAACATGGAACGAGGGTAACTTCACAGTTAACGCTCCTGCTTCCATCGACGAGGCTACAGACCTCACATTCACAATCGACGCAGCAGAAGGCTTCAAGGTTGCAGCAGTTATCGCTGACATGAAGATCCTCACAGCAGTTGACGGTGTTTACACAATCGCTAACGTTCAGGGTAACATCAACCTTCTCGTTATCACATCTGAGGTTGTTACAGAGCCCACAGTTATGGAGTTCACAGTAACATTCACAGATAAGGACGGCAACGTTCTTGATACACAGGTAGTTGAGTACGGTGCAGCTGCTACAGCTCCCGAGGCTCCCGTTGTTGAGGGCTACAACTTCAACGGTTGGGATACAGAGTTCGACTACGTAACAAAGGATATCACTGTTAAGGCAACTTACAAGTATATCGTTAAGCCCGCAGCACCTGCAACAACAGGTTCTCTTAAGGTAGAAGTTTCCGGTGGTACAAGCTTCACAATCGCAGTAAACGACGGTGCAGCTCGTCCTCAGGGTGCTTCCTACAACAACACTAAGCTCGCTATCGGTGCAACTGTAACTCTTACAGCATTCGCTTCCGACGACGCTCAGTTCCTTGGTTGGTTCAACGCAACTAACGGCATGATCGTTTCCGATCAGCTCACTTACACATTCGTTGCTGGTGGTAACGACTTCTTCAAGGCAGTTTATGCTACAAAGGTAGAGGGCGTTCAGCTTGTAACATTCATGCACGACAAGGTTGGTACATACGGTCGTGTACTCGATTCTCAGTACTATGCATCTACAGATGCAATCACATTCCCCGATGCTCCTTCTGCTCCTGGTTACGACTTCACAGGCTGGAACATGACAGAGGCTGACATCCAGGCAGCTATCGCAGCTGGTCAGGACGTAACAGTTAAGCCCGTTTGGGAGAAGCAGATGGTTTACGTTAACGTAACAGTTGTAAACGGTACAGGCGGCGGTAAGGTTCTTGCTGGTAACGGTCTTACAGTTACAGCTAACGCAGCTCCTGCTGGCCAGAAGTTTGCTTACTGGGTAGACGAGAACGGCACAGTTAAGAGCTACACAACTTCCTACAAGTTCTATCCCACAATGGATACAACTGTAACAGCAGTTTACGTTGCAGAGGACGAAGTAGTTGAGGAGACAATCCTCGTAACTGTTGACTACGTTGACGTATCTTCAGAGGCTAGAAACGTAACATGGTTCAGCTGGTATGTTCCCGCTAACATCACTGTTACTAAGGTTGGTATCCTCGGCGTAAACAAGGATAACTACACAGACGATGCACTCTTCGTTGGTACATCTAACACTAACGTATACGACAGAGGTCCTTCTAAGGCTACAAATAGTGGTACTGCTTCCTGGGGTAAGGGTAGCGTAACAGTTGGCCAGACTTGGATCACAAAGGCATACGTAATGTATCTTGATGAAAACGGCGCAACTCAGATTGCATACTCTGACGAGTTCACATTCACAAGAGAAACTCCCTAATCTGATTCTGAACTGATATTTTATCATACTGTTTTTAATTAGATAGGTTGCACCCCACTCACTTGTTGAGTGGGGTGCAATCCTTTTTATATGACTTTTTATGTGGCTATTCTATGCTGTATTAATAAGAATAATATTTTCTGAAAAAGGCGCTTGTATGTATTTATAAGCCCTTTCGGTGTTTGTGACCGATTTCTGAAAAAGCTCAAAAAAAGTTATGCCAATGTAATATTTCCTGTTGACTTTTCTGTGTTTAGGTGATATTATATATATGATATTTTTATAGGAGGTGAAACTAGAATGAAATACACAGCACCTGAGATGAACGTTGTAATGTTCGAGACAGAGGAAGTTATCGTTGCTTCTGCAGTTGAGGAGACAACAACAACAACAACTGAGGAAGATATGCCCGAGTACATCGAGGACTAATCCTTAGCAAAAGAGAGGCACACACAGGCGGCACGTTGTCGCCTGTGCCTTTTTTTGTACGGAATTTTCTTTTGAATCATTTTGATTTTCAATTGTGCTCAATTCTTGCAAATAATTGAGATATTTACAAAAAAAGTGCTCTTTTTTATTGACATTGAATTTGTAAAATGTTACTATATATTTAAGTAATTATTGGAGGTGAATTCAAATGAAATATACAGCACCCGAGATGAACGTATTCATGTTCGAGGAGATGGACGTTGTTGTTGCTTCTGCAGTTCTTCCTGTTGTAACAGAGACAACTGAGGAGGACAGACCCGAGTACATCGAGGACTAATCCAAAACCTAAAAAAGGCGAACACAGGCGGCATTAGTCGCCTGTGCTTTTTTTTGCCACAAATTTGTTGAAAAACCTTGTTTCTTGGTGTATGATATATTAGTATCATATATGAATATAATAAGAAGGTGTTTTGTTATGAATAGATTCCCCGTAATATTTGCTTCCCTTGCTTTGTGTGTGCTTATGTTGTGCTCACTTACTGCTTGCGGCAATACCGACACTGCTCTTTCCACTACTCCTGCAGATACAACCGCTACTGATGCACAGAGTGCTTCTATGTCAGAAAATCAGTCGGGCAGTCAGACAGCTACAGCCGTTGACCCAAGCTATTTTGACAATGCAGCCTTTGTGGGCGACTCCGTAAGCCTCAAGCTCAGCTACTATGCTGCGGCTACAGGTGCACTGGGTAATGCCCAGTTCTTTACAGCAGGCTCTCTTGGCTCCGGCAATGCTCTGTGGGAGGTTTCTGATGAATCCGTTCACCCCTCATATCAGGGCACAAAGATGCTTGTTGAGGATTGTGTTGCAAACTCAAAGGCAGAGTGTGTTTATATTATGCTTGGTATGAATGATCTTGCTGTTTACGGAATCGATGATACCATTGCAAACTACCAGACCCTCATCGGCAGAATCTTTGAGAAAAGCCCCAACGTGAAGATTATTGTTCAGTCTATGACTCCTATGACATCTACAAGCGAGATTCTTGGCTCATCACTTAACAACGAGATTATCAAGGACTACAACGCCCGTCTGAGTGCTCTGTGCACAGAAAAAGGCTGGACCTTTGTGGATGTGGCATCTGTTATGTACGATGCAGAGGGCAAGAATCTGAACCGCGATTTTTGCAGCGACCCCGATGGTCTTGGCGTTCACTTTACCGAGGCGGGTTGCGAGAAATGGGTTGAGTACCTCTCAACACACACACCCTGAAAATAAAACGGAGGGTATAATATGAAAAAGATTTTATGCACACTTGCAGCAATCCTTTGTATGCTGTCACTTTTCGCTTGTGGCGCCGGGAATGCTGCAGATACTAAAGATGTAGACATTGCTCTGGTTAAAGAAAATATCATCACAGAGCTCAAAATAGAAGGTGCTATGGACGTGCCTGCAGAAAGACTTCTGGCACTTTACGGCATCGATGCCGCAGACATTGCAGAGTCTGCCTGCTACGTTACAATGGACGGAGTTTTTCCCGACGAAATAGTAATGATTAAGGCAACAGACTCCGACGCCGCAAAGAGGGTAGAGGAGAAGCTGGAAGCCCGCCTTAACGAAATCAAGGTGCAGTCCCAGAGCTACGACCCCGAAAACTATGCCATCGCCCAGGAGTGCGCAGTGCTCACACAGGGCAACACAGTGGCTCTCTTTATGTCTCCCAACCACGCACAGATGGAAGAAATCTTCAAAACCGCAGAATAAATACAGCAAATCCTCCGACCAATGTAAGGACGGTAAAAAGGGTGTGTAGAAATTCTACACACCCTTTTAGTTTTATCTCATAACGTAACAAGCAGGACGTTTGGGTACCCAAATGTCACTTTTCAGGTGAACCTGAAACCTTTTAGGGATATTGTGAGACAAGTCTCACAGGGATATTTTGCCTGACAGCAAAGTTATATTAAAACTATCAGTTTTAGTGATATTTTATTCGCCCTAAACTGCCGAAGGTAATACCACTTGTCTTAAGATAAATATAACTGCGAAGCAATATAATTCGCCGCAAGGCGAACAAAACTAGCCAAGTGTCTTGGCTGAAATCGGAGGATTTTTTTGCAATATTTGCACTGTTGCAACCTTTGTTGCTTCTTGACCCTTTTTGGGGAATAAGCTATAATTAAGGCAGAAATTCGGGGATTTGGTGTTATACGGATTCTGCATCAACGGGAAAGGTCAGGTGATTGTATGAACAAAAAAAGTCTTTACCCAAAGCTTCTGGTGTTTTTTGTGCTGGGAGTTTATATGGTAATTGCTGTACGGTTTCGTATCAACTGTCCCATCCTTACTCTTACAGGCATCCCTTGCCTTGGCTGTGGAATGACAAGAGCGGTGGGCTCTGCTTTAAGACTTGATTTTGCTGGTGCTTTTTCTTATCATTTTATGTTCTGGAGTTTGCCTTTGCTGTTCTTCTGCTTTATGAAAGATGGCAGAATCTTTAAGAATAAATACCTGAACCTAATATTTTATGCTCTTATTCTGGCAGGATTTGTAGCAAACTGGATTTTGAAATTGTAGAATATGGTAAAATACAGGGCTATTTTGTTGACAGTGTTTACTTTAGTGTGCTATAATAATTTCACAAAATAATTTTCGGTCATAATCCCGTTTTCCTTTCAACGTCGATTCTGCTTTCATTGTAACACAGAAAAAGACAAAATACAATGGAAAAGAATATGTATTTATCGATACAGCAGGTATTCGCCGTAAGAGTAAAATTGTAGAAGAAATCGAACGTTTCAGTATCATTCGTGCAGTTGCAGCAGTTGAACGTTGTGACGTAGCGATTATCATGATTGATGCGACAGAAGGTGTAACCGAACAGGATGCTAAAATTGCAGGTATCGCCCATGATAGAGGTAAGGGTGTTATTATCGCTGTTAATAAGTGGGATGCGATTGAAAAGAACAATGATACTGTAAAAGAACATACACAGGACATTCGTGATGTATTAAGCTTTATGCCTTATGCAGAAATCCTTTTCATTTCTGCAAAATCAGGACAGAGATTACA
>CALEIO010000210.1 GCA_937875885.1 uncultured Clostridia bacterium
CAAAACTTCAATCGGTGTCTTGATTCTTTTTGCCATAACCAACTCCTTCTGTTACTTTGTTAAATTTTCAAGTTCCGTCGCGGCCTCTTCCCATTCAAGCGTATAGCGATCAATTTCAAATTGAAGAGTGCGCACTAAGCGGTTTGTTTCCGCAAAATCTGTCGTTGGCTTGGGATTGAAAAGTTCTTCGCTCGCCGCATCCAGCGATGCCTGCAACTCCTCAATCTTTTTCTCGGCTTTTTCCACGCGCCGTTTCAGCTCATTAACCTTCGGCGCGATCTTTGCGCGTTCTTCCGCGCGTTGCTTTCTTAATTCCTTTGAAGTGAGCTTTATTTCCTCATCGCCTTCCGCTGGCTTTACCTCAGCTTTTACTTCGCGCACTACATTCTGATTGCGCTGCGCTTCACGAACAAGCTCCGCCTTCTTTTCGCAATAATAATCATATCCGCCAGGAAATTGATGGCACGCATGCCGCAGTAGTACAGACGGATGCGCATATTCATGGGACTTACTGTTTTTGTGATGTTTTCAACCTGCATACAGCTGTAGCGCTGACACAGGGGATCTTCGATCTTCATATCGATCTTTTTGAGGTTATCGTAAGCAGAGAGAGTTTCTACCTCCAGGGGCTTGAGCTCTCTGCCTGCAAGTGCTGCAAACTCACGTGCAAAGCCGTAGTGGCTCCACAGGTCGGGACGGTTTGTGAGTGACTTGTTGTCAATCTCAAAAACGATATCGTCGATAGCGTAAACATCCTTGATGTCTGTGCCGTTTGCAACATCCTCTGTGATGTCCATAATGCCTGAGTGGTCGTCAGAGATACCGAGCTCTGCCTCGGAGCAGCACATACCGTAGGACATAAAGCCTGCAAGGGGACGGGGTGCGATTTCAATCTCGCCAAGCTGTGCGCCAACCTTTGCAAATGCAGTCTTCATACCAATGCGTACGTTTGCAGCTCCGCAAACTACGTCGGTAAGCTCAGCCTCGCCTGCGTCAACTTTAAGCAGGTGGAGCTTCTTTGATTCGGGGTGATCCTCGATGGACTTGATCTCTGCCACAACTACGCCCTTAAGGTCGGAGCCTTTGAAGAAAATCTCGTTTTCTACCTCTGCTGTGGAGAGAGAGAGTTTATGGATAAGCTCGAGTCTGTCAAGACCTGAAAGGTCTACAAAATCCTCGATCCAGTTCATTGATAATAACATATTCGGTGCCCTCCTTATTCGTCGTCTGTGAACTGGGCAAGTGCCTTAAGGCTGCCGGAGTTCAGGTTTCTGATGTCTTTAACACCGTACTTCATCATAGCAAGTCGGGTAAGACCCAGACCGAAAGCGAAGCCTGTGTACTCGTCGGGGTCAATGCCGCCCTCGCGCAGTACGTTGGGGTGAATCATACCGCAGGGGCAAAGCTCCAGCCAACCGCTCTGCTTACAGGAGGGGCAACCCTCGCCGCCGCAGATAAGACAGCTGATGTCAAGCTCAAAACCGGGCTCAACGAAGGGGAAGAAGCCGGGGCGCAGACGTACCTTGATATCCTTGCGGAATACCTCGGAGAGCATTGTCTTCATAAAGTAGATAAGGTTGGAGATAGAGATATCCTTGTCAACCATAACACCTTCCATCTGGAAGAATGTGTTTTCGTGGCAAGCATCTGTTGCTTCATTACGGAAGCATCTGCCGGGGAAGATAGCACGGATGGGAACACCGTTTTCTTTCAGATTCTGACCATACTTCTTGAGGATTGCGTTCTGTGCAGCAGAAGTGTGGGACTTAAGAAGCTGACCATTGTCGAGGTAGTAGGTGTCCTGCATATCACGTGCAGGGTGATGCTTGGGAATGTTGAGTGCTTCAAAACATTCGTAGTCGGTAACAATCTCGGGGTAGTCGATGATTGCAAAGCCCATTGTGCGGAAGATAGCCTCGCACTGACGCTGCACCAGAGTGATGGGGTGGTAGGAGCCACGGTCTGTGTTAGCAGGGGCAGTTACGTCGAAAAGGGGCATAGAGTTGATTTCTTTCTCAATCTCCTGCTGCTGAATCTCTGTACCTTTGTTGTCGATAGCCTGTGTTGTTTCCTCTTTGAGCTCGTTAACCTTTGCGCCGAATGTCTTTTTCTCTTCAACGCTTAAGTCCTTCATACCCTTTAAGAGAGCTGTGATGCTGCCCTTTTTGCCAAGGTATGCTACTCTGATTGCATCAAGCTCCTGAAGAGAAGTTACTTCAGAAAGCTTCTGCGCTATTTCATTCTGTAAAGCAATGATTTGATTTTCCATGAAAAACCTCCGTAAAAAATAAAATTCCCTGCGTGAATTAAACACGCAGGGACGAATAAAATCCGTGGTACCACCCTGATTTTTGCATCATAAAAGAAGCAAACACTCCTTTGGCAGTTAACGGTGCCTGCCGTTGAAGCCTACTGAAAAAATTCAGCCTCACCGCTCGGAAGGGAACTTCGCTGTTTGTACGCACGGGGTTGCTTTCAGCCGCGGCAACCGCTCTCTTTACAGCATTTGCAAACAGGTACTTTCTTCGTCATAGCGTTTGTAAATATCAGTAAAAGTAATTTTATCACTAAATTGTTAATTTGACAAGGGGTTTGTTGAAAAAATCAAAACATTATGTTATAATCTGTCTATATTTATTTTAGAGGACTGGTGATTTTATGGACGGATTCTGCGAACAGGTTGTGAAGAAGAAAATCTGCTTCAGACATAAGCTGGCAACCGCTCTGTTTATTGGCATTTTTGCACTGCTGGAGATTGTTTTCTTTGTGCTCTATGTGGTTGCTCCCTCTCCTTTCTGGATTATGATGAATCTTATGATTGGAATTGCGGCGGTATCTCTGTGCATCAGCCTTGTACCTGCTATCTACAAAACAGAGTACGACTACTCTGTTGTGGGTAACTGCATTTACATTGACAAGGTTATTGCAAGTAAAAGACGCAGAAGCTACAATAAGGTGGAGATTGCTTCCATTACAGACCTGGCTGTTATTGAAAACGACAACGTGCCCAATGTAAAATATGCAAAGACCTATGATTGCTCTGACGGCGAGTACGAGGGCAACTACTACTGCATCTACCACGAAGCGGGCAAGGGCAAGTGCCTGATGATTTTCTCTCCTGATGAGAGAATTCTCGGCGGTATGCGACCCTATATGACAAGAGAGCTTGTAATGAAGCTTAAAAGCAACAAATAATCAGGTGATTTTATGATTGATATCTGTGCCCAGAATGTTGAAACTCTGCTTCCCAAAAGGAATCCCGATGCAAACAAATACTCTGTAGGCTCACTTCTGTGTGTGTGCGGAAGCTACGCTATGGCAGGAGCCTGTGTGCTCTGCGCAAAGGCTGCTCTGCGAAGCGGTGTGGGACTTGTAAGGTGCGCTGTGCCCGAGAGTATATATCCCATTGTGTCTTCGGCTGTGCCCGAAGCTGTATTTCTGGTATTGCCCGAAAATGCACAGGGAGCTATCTGTGCAGACTCTGCAAATGAAATTGTGAAAGCTGCAGAGAAATCTGACGCTGTGCTCTTTGGCTGCGGCTCAAAGCTGTGTGAGGATACAGAGAGTCTTGCAATGACACTCCTCTACGAGTGCTCTGTGCCTATGGTGATTGATGCAGACGGAATAAATTCCCTTGCAAAGCATATAAATGTACTGGATGAGGCAAAGTCCTCGGTTATACTTACTCCCCACGAGGGAGAGATGAGCAGACTTACAGGTGTGGCAGCGGCAGAAATCAAGGAAAACCGCGAGGATGCGGCACAGAAGTTTGCAGATGAGCACGGCTGTGTGCTGGTGCTTAAAGGTATGGATACTCTTGTTGCACGTAAGGGTAAGGAGATCCGCCGCAACACAACGGGCAATGCCGGTATGGCTGTGGCAGGCTCGGGTGATGTGCTGGCAGGTATTATGGGCTCATTCCTTGCACAGGGTTTGAGGGCTGTTGATGCGGCTTCCCTGGGTGTGTATGTCCACGGCAGAGCAGGTGACCTGGCGGCTATGGAGTACACCGAGCTTTCTATGACTCCCTCTGATATGATTGAGTGTCTGCCCCAGGTGTTCAAGGAGCTTATAAACTAAAAACAAAGTTAATAAAATGTCAAAGGAAAGTAAATGTACAGCGCAAAAGGAGATTTTTTGTGAAGCTGCGGATTTGTTTGCTTTCCTTTTTTATTTTGCTTTTTTGCGGATGTGCAAAGAAAGAGCCGAGTGCTCCTGTGTGTGAATTTTCTGCAAATGCTTTGGTGAGGGTTGAGGTGGGCAGCGGAGAAAAACAGGAATTCCAGGCAAAGATAAGCTGTGGAGGGGGAGGGGTGCTTTCGGTTACTTTTACATCTCCGAAGGAGCTTGAGGGACTTTCCGTAAGGTGGTCAGATGGGTTTGAGATGAGTTATCTGGGACTTGAACTGCAAAGCGAAAAAATGGATTTTCTCCCTGCAGAGTCTTTTCCTCGGGTGCTTCGGCAGGTGGTTATGAATCTGCCACAAAATGGTGAGCTTGTAAGCTTTGAGGGGGATGTTGCCCGATACAGGCTGAGCTGTGATAATGTGGAGTGTACTGTGGAAACCGACGGGAATGGATATATAACTCAAATTTCCGCAGAAGAAATAAAACTTGCCATAGAGCTATATTATTAAACAAAAGAGAGCTTTGCAAAATAAGAGGGAACAAAACATAAACGAACAAAATACAGCGGTGCAAAACATTAGTGAACAAAACAAAGTGTAACAAAATAAAAACGGACTCGCCAGTGTGACGGGTCCGTTTTGTTGTGATGTTGTTGAGATTTATTGTTCTACTTTATTGTTATTCTGTGTGTTGTTGTGTTGTTTATTGCTCGTGGTGTGATACTTTGCTGTCGTGCTTTGCAAAAAACTGCGAAAGCTTTGCTTCGTAGCCTTTCCGGTCTACCATATAGCTCATACCGTGGTCGGCTCCGGGCACAACAAAAAGCTCCTTTTCGCCAGTGCACGCCTTGTAGTTTTGGAAGGTCATTGTGACAGGCACAAAGCGGTCGTCTGTGCCGTGGACAAAGAGCACGGGGACAGTTGTGTTGCATAGAGCATCGGCGCAGGAGTAGTCGTTGGCACTCACCCGGAGCTTTTCTTTGAAGATGTCATTTGCAATGCTCTTGTAGATGCCAAAGGGGATGCGCAGATTATTCTGCACCACGTGCCTCCAGATATCATAGGGAGAGGTGAAGCCGCAATCGGCAACCACTCCGCACACGCTTGCGGGTAAATCGAAGCCTGTGGTCATCATAACCGTTGTGGCACCCATAGAAACTCCGATAAGGTAAAGGGGGAGTTTGCTTTCGGTGTGGGCATCTGCCCACTTTGCCCACTCAAAGCAATCGTAGCGCTCAAGTATACCAAAGCCCATATAGTCGCCACCCGATGCACCCTGACCACGCTGTTCGGCAAAGAGCACGCTGCAACCCTCTTTGTGGAGAAAATCGGCTATGATGCCGAAGTCCCTTGCCCAGGAGGAGCGCCAGCCGTGCATAGCAACAATGACTCTCTTTGCATTTTCGCAGGGGTACCAGTGGCCCGTAAGGCTGATGCCGTCGTGGGCGGTAATCTGTATGGTCTGTGTTTCTTTTTTTGTAAGGTTTTCTGCACCCTGTGTGAGCATTTCTACACATTTCATAAGCTCGTCGGAGCCCATAAGTTTTGTGCGGTTTCTTGCAAGGAGTTCGGGCTCCTGCCTGTCCATTGCAATCTTCATAAATCCTCTTGCGGTGAGCTGCTGCAAGGTTACAAGCACAGTTGCACTTACTGCAGAAACCGCCGCAGAGATAATCATTGCCTTGGTGCTTTTCTTCATAAAAATTCCTCCCTTATATGTAAAGGGTGTACCTTGATATATATTTGAATTTTCTTGTGTTTTATACCTGTTTTACACCTTTATTATAAACAAAAGTCCGATATGTTTCAATCGGACTTTTGTAAATTAAGTGTTAACTTGTGGAAGCTTCAATAAACTTCTCCTGCATATAGTTGTAGATATCTGCAGGGGTGTTGGAGTACATATAGCACTTTGCAAGGTACTCCTTGTCGGGATAGATGAGTTTATTGTTTCTGATTTCTTCGTCAAGGAGGGCTACTGTTTCTGTGTTGGGAGAAGCATAGCCAATGTATTCGCTGTTTGAAACGCCAACCTCGGGTTCCAGCATAAAGTTGATGAACATTTCTGCAAGCTCGGGATTTTCTGCATTTTTGGGAATACACATTGCATCAACAAAGAAGTTTGTGCCACCCTCGGGCAGACAGTAGTTGAGAGATTCGTTGTTCTGCATCATATAGTAGATGTCGCCTGCATAGTAGGGAGCAATGGCAGACTGGTTGCACTCCATAAGGTCATAGACCTGGTCCATTACGTAGTTCTGAACAAGGGGCTTCTGCTCTTTCAGCAGGGCACATGCCTTGTCGATATCTGCCATAGTGGGGTTGGAGGGGTCAATGCCAAGTCGCTGCATTGCAATGGCAAGTGCATCGCGGCTGTTGTTGAACATAAGAATCTGACCTGCGTTTTCCTCATTCCACAGAGCGTCGAAGTCAGTAACCTGACCCTTGTACATATCCTCGTTGTAGCACAGAGCCACAACACCCCAGGTGTAGGGTACGGAGTATGTGTTGTCGGGGTCGTAGGGGAGGTTTTTGTACTCCTCGGCGATGTTTGAGTAGTTGGGGATATTGTCAAAGTCAAGGGGCAGAAGCATATCCTCGGCAATGAGTTTGCCTATCATATAGTCAGAGGGAATGATGATATCGTAGCTTTCTGTCTGAATTTTTGAGTACATTTCCTCGTTGGATTCATACTCGTTGTAGTTGACTTTGATGTTGTATCTGCGCTCGAATTCAGCAATAACGTCCAGGGTGCCGTCTTCACCGTTTGCAATGTTTTCGCCCCAGTTGAACACGTTGATTTCTGCTGTGTAGCCTGAGCAACGGGAGTAGCATACAAGTCCTCCAAGCAGAATGAAAAGGGCAAGTGCCAGGCAAAGCATTTTCTTTGCGCTTGAGCCAGAGCCTTTGTCGGAGCCGTTCTTCTCCTGCTTTGCACCGTTGATGTTGGTGATGATGAGCACAGAGAAGATTACCACAAAGAGGATTGTGGACAGAGCGTTAATCTTGGGAGAAACTCTCTTTTTGAGCATTGTGTAAATCTCAATGGGGAGAGTCTGGAACTTACCGCTTGTGAAGAACGAGATAATGAAGTCATCCAGAGAGTAAGTGAAGCTGATGAGGAAACCCGAGATAATACCGGGCAGCAGCTCGTGGATTACAACCTGGAAGAAAGCCTGCATCTGTGTGCAGCCCAGGTCCTGTGCCGCCTCAAACAGGTGGTTATCCATCTGTCTGATTTTGGGTGTTACCGAAAGGATAACGTAGGGGGTACAGAAGCCGATGTGGGACAGCAGCAGAGTACCGAAGCCGTTTTCAAAGTGGAAAATCTGACCCAGGAATACGAACAGAAGCATCAGAGAAATACCTGTTACGATTTCGGGATTGATGATGGGAATGTTGGAAACTGTCTGCACAATCTTTCTTTTGGCACCTTTGAGGTTATACATACCAAGAGAAGCAACGGTGCCGAGAATTGTAGAGAAAGCGGCTGCAAGTACTGCAACCAGCAGAGTGTTTCCGAGAGCTGTCATAATTGCTCTGTCCTGAAGCAGCTTTACGTACCAGTCAAGGGTGAAGCCGTTCCAGACAGAAGATTTGCTGTCATTGAATGAGTAGGCAATAAGTACTGCGATGGGGGCATAGAGAAACATAAACACAAGCCCGATGTAGAACTTTTTGCCGGGAGAATGTTTTTTCATACGCCAACCGCCTCCTCATCGCCGAAGCGGTTCATCACAACCATAAATACAAGGATGACAATCATCAGCAGCAGAGCAATGGCAGATGCTGTGTGTCGGTCGCTCTTGTAGAGCATCTCGATAACGTCACCGATCATTCGGTTGTTGGGTCCGCCCAGATACTGGGATACAAGGAAGGTGCTGGCAGAGGGCACAAACACCATTGTAACACCTGAAATAATGCCGGGTACGGACAGGGGGAATACAACTTTTCTGATAACGTTCAGTTTGCTGCAGCCCAGGTCCTGTGCGGCTTCGATAAGGCTCTTGTCGATCTTGCCCATTACTGTGCACAGGGGAAGAATCATAAAGGGCAGGAATTCGTACACCATACCAAGCACAACTGCACCTGTGTTATACATAAGCGGTGCGTCAATTCCTATCATATTAAGGAAAGAATCTATGGGGCCGTTGTTCTGCAGAAGCAGTACCCAGGCTCTGACTCTGAGCAGGAAGTTCATCCACATGGGCACCATAATGAGCATTGTGTATGTGCGCTGTGCACGCTCGGAGCTTCGTGAGATGAAGTAGCTCAAGGGATAAGCCAGTACAAGGCAGATGGAGGTGGAGAGAAAAGCAACCCAGAGAGAGTAAAGGAACTCGTCTTTGTAGTTGAGCGCTTTCTGCAGAAAAATCAGAGTGAAATTTCCTGCATCGTCTCTGCAGGTGTTGCTGATGATGAGCCCCAGGGGAACAAGTGTGAAAAGAAACATCCAGATGATGTAGGGGATAATCAGCTTTTTAGTTTTCATCTTCGCCCTCCTGAGTGATTACGGGGGTCAGGGTAGCCTTTGAGAAATCGAAGCAGATGGGAACGTAGGTTGCAACCTGCTCGTCCTGATCGCTGTACATAATCCACTTTCTTTCGTCAGACTCCAGGATGATTTCGTTGTGGGAGCCTTTCCAGATTACAGACTCGATGTAAACATCTGTAAGCTGACCGATGCCCTCGCCGTCAACGTAAAGACCTGTGGGAGGAAGGAAGATGTTGAGGATTGTACCTTTTTCAAAGGTGTAGCCGGGAATGTCAATCTCTTTGTCCTCAATAGAGACTGTGATTGTGTTTTCAGCCTCGTCGCAATAAGTTACCTCTGCGGTAAACTCGTTGTAAGGAGTGGGGAAGAGTTTGTTCATAATGTGGATGTTGTTGGGGTCGACTTTCATACCAATGTGGCTGCCTACAGAGCTTGAAACCGTGGAATGGATAAGAAGTATGCAGTTCTGTGTGCGCACCTCCATTTCGTAGTGAACACCCTTGAACACAACACCGGTAACGTCACCTGTGATGGTGCCCTGCTCGGGAGTTGTGATTTCG
>CALEIO010000211.1 GCA_937875885.1 uncultured Clostridia bacterium
ATACCCGAAGAAAATATTCTTCTTGCAGTTAACGGCGCCGTAATTGAAGTAAGTCAGGAAAAAATTGCTTGGAATGACACTGTACCCGCAGGCAGAGTTCTTGTTGACGGTTTAGGTGTTGGTGATGTTGGAAGTATTGTTCTTCGCGACAGAAAACATCTGGCAGAAGATGGTATTATCATCGTTGTAATCAATATATACTCTCTTAACGGTTGCTTCATCATCAATAAGAACAACTGCAATATCACCATTATCCACAGTGGACTGAGATTTTACAAAAAGCATATCTCCGTCAAATATGCGGGCATTTATCATACTGTCACCCCGGACCCGGAGGGCAAAACAGCCGGATTCATGCCAGGGCATGGTTCCTTCCTGGTTTTCCACCGCAAGAATGGGCACACCTGCAGTAACCCTACCCAAAACGGGAACCTGGGTTGACTTTTCTGTTTTGCTGAGTTTTATGCAACGGTTAAAACCTTTTTCTCTCTCTATAAGACCCTTTTCCTCCAGAGATTTCAGGTGAAGGTGTACAGTAGATGTTGACTTGAGCCCTGTTGCTACACAAATCTCACGTACAGAGGGCACGCGGGAATCCCCCGCACATTCAAGGATAAAATCATATACTTTCTGCTGACTTTTTGTAAGCGGCTTCATACAAATCCTCCTATCCTTCTTGTATTTATGTTCTATATACTATGTATTCATCTATACTATAACACACCCGAACAAAAAAATCAAACATTTGTTTTGTTTTTTGAAGGTTTTTTCACAAACAAGACAGCAAAAATTCAGCTTTGCTTAACAGCTTATTAACCAAATCCTCTTCACTGCTGATATAATATACTTGTACCCAAAAGAATCTGACAATTCAATGTAAGCCCACCAAGCAAAAGATGCATCCCTCTCAGCCTAAGCGATATGGATGCAACAAACATCAGCGTGTATCCATATCCTTAGGCTGAACACCACATCTTTTGTATCCCCTCATTTATTCCGAAGACACCGAGTGTACTATGCTCGGTGTCTTTGGTTTTTGTCCGTTTTTCGCTTAAATATATATTATTAATGTTTTATGGACTTTTTCAACCTGTTGTGTTATACTACATAATAGGTTAATAGGGGCTTGCACAGAAGCTTCTGAAACTACACAAGCAACTCTATTCTTTTTTTGAAAGGATTTGATATTATGTGCGGTATTTGCGGATTCACAGGCGAAGTACTTGACCGTAGCAAAACCATCCGTAAAATGGCGGATGTTATCACCCACAGAGGACCTGACTCCAGCGGTTTTTATGAGGACTCCAGAATCTCTATGGGATTCAGAAGACTGAGCATCATTGACGTTGACGCAGGTCATCAGCCCATCTACAACGAAGACAAAACTCTCGTGCTCACATTCAACGGCGAGATTTATAACTACAAGACACTCCGAGAGGAGCTTATCGCTGCAGGCCACACCTTCTACACAGAGACCGACAGCGAGGTACTCATCCACGGCTTTGAGCAGTGGGGCGAAGACCTGCTGCAGAAGCTTCGCGGTATGTTTGGCTTTGCTATCTACAACACCACAGATGGCTCCGTTTTCATTGCCCGTGACTTCTTCGGCATCAAGCCCATGCACTACACCGTTATCGACGGTGAGCTTGTTTACGGCTCCGAAATCAAGAGCATTCTTCAGCATCCCAAATACAAGAAGAGCTTCAATATGTCCGCTCTGGACAACTACCTCTCTTTCCAGTACGTTGTTCCCCCCGAGACATTCTTTGAGGGAATCTACTGTCTGCTTCCCGGCCATTTCCTTTGGTACAAAAACGGCGAAGTTATGACCGAAAGATATTTTGAGGCAAAATTCAATCCCGACGAAAACATGAACGAGCTTGATGCTGTAAATGCTATCGAAGCAGCATTCGAAAACTCCGTTAACGCTCACAAGATTGCAGACGTTGAGGTTGGCTGCTTCCTTTCTTCAGGTGTTGACTCAAGCTACGTTTCCACCTACTTTGCAGACCAGAAGACCTTCACCGTCGGCTTTGATTTCGGCGAAAGATACAACGAAATCAGCTGGGCACAGCGTCTTTCCGAGAAAATCGGTGTAGACCACCACACAAAGGTTATCACCAGTGAAGAATACTGGGATTCCATCCCCAAGATTCAGTACTTTATGGACCAACCTCTGGCTGATCCCTCCTGCATCGCTCTTTACTTTGTATCTCAGCTTGCAAGCCAGTACGTAAAGGTTGTTCTCTCCGGCGAAGGTGCAGACGAACTCTTCGGCGGATATCAGGTATATCGCTCACCTATGAATCAGCGACTCTACCACAAGCTGGTACCCTACGGCATCCGCAAGGTGCTCAGAAACATTGCTCGCAAAATGCCCGATATCAAAGGCAGAGATTACCTCATCCGCGCTTGCGACCCCTTGGAGGAAGCATTCATCGGTAATGCCTTTATGTATAATTACGAAGAGAAGTGCGAACTTCTTAAAGACCCATCCATTGCAACCCGTCCTCAGGATGTAACACGCGATTTCTACCGCAGGGCAAGAAAGTACGACGACGTTACAAAGATGCAGTATCTTGACATTAATCTGTGGATGGTAGGCGACATTCTTCTGAAAGCAGACAGAATGAGTATGGCTAACTCCCTCGAGCTGAGAGTTCCTTTCCTTGACAAAGAAGTGTGGAAGGTTGCTTCCAGAATTCCCTCCAGACTCAGAGTTAACCGCAACAACACAAAGTATGCTCTTCGTCAGGCTGCACTTCGCCACCTGCCCCAGGAAACAGCAGAGAAAGAAAAACTGGGCTTCCCTGTTCCCACACGTGTATGGCTCCGTGACGAAAAGTACTACAACGTGGTAAAAGCAGAGTTCCAGTCACCCACAGCACAGAAGTTCTTCAATATTGATATTCTTCTCCGCTGGCTTGACGACCACTTTAACGGCGTAGCAGATACAAGCAGAAACGTATGGACTGTTTATGTATTCCTTGTATGGTACAAGCAGTATTTTGAGGAAGTTTCCGCAACAGAAATCAAAGAAGATGCTATTGCAGAGGTTGAAGCAATTGCTCAGAATCCCGATGCAGATGTTGCACAGAGCACTCTGAACATACCCGATGCAGAGCGCCTTGACCAGCTTTTCGGTCTTGCTTTTGACGATGAAGACGGAGCAGGCGTTGACGAATCCGAGCTTGAAAAAGCAGAAGCAACAGAAGCAGAAACTACAGAATCCGACTCAGACAACAACTGACACAAACACCAAAGGGCGGACAACCTCCGCCCTTAACAAATATACCGACGGGAGGTGCCCACAAGTGAATATTCTGACTTATCCCTGCCAGATTGATTCCCCTACAGCAGTCGCCTTGGGAAGATTTGACGGAGTTCACCTTGCACACAAGCAAGTTATATCCTCCGCCGCAAAATCAGACCCCACTCTGGCGCCCACCGTTTTCACCTTCAGCGATAATCCCAACAAAAATTGCCCTTACACCCTCACAACAGAAGAGGAAAAGCAGGCACTTATTTCCGCTTGCGGCACAGAGATTCTCGTAAATGCCACCTTTGATTCGGTGAGAGATATGAGTGCCGAGGAATTCTTTGATAAAGTTATCTGCTCGTCACTTAATGCCAAAGCCCTTTTCTGCGGATTCAACTACCGATTCGGAAAAGGTGCCGCAGCAGATGTAAACACTCTGAAAAAACTCTGCGATGAACGTGGAATTTCCCTTACCTGCATTCCCGAAATGCAAGGTACATCCTCAACGGAAATCCGACGTCTCCTCGGCGAGGGAAATGTGAAATCCGCTGCAGAAAAACTTGGCAGACCCTACACCCTCAAAGGCAGTATTATTCACGGAAAAGCTCTGGGTCGCACCATCGATACTCCAACGCTCAACGTCGATGTCCCCTCCCAGAAGCAGCTTCCCCGATTCGGTGTTTATGCCACCACAGCCCTCATCGACGGCAAAACCTACAAATCCGTCACAAACATCGGGCTGAAGCCTACAGTAGGCACCGACTCCCCCACTGTGGAAACTTATCTTTTGGATGCTTCAGGCGATTTTTACAGCAAAGAAGCCAAAATCACTCTCGTGGATTTCATCCGTCCCGAAGAAAGATTTTCTTCTCTGGATGAGCTCAAATCCGCAATCAGCAAAGACATAAATACAGCAAGAGAAATCCTTGCATAAAAGAAACCCTCCCCGTAAAAAGGGAGGGTTTTGTGTTTGTTTTATAGGTTTATCAGTTGTTCTGAGGTTTCAGGTCCAGCTGCTTCATACGCTTGTATCTGTACAGCACATTCTGTGCCCACTCTCTGTCAATCTTGATAAAGCCGGAAAGCTTTCTGTCCTTGATTGCAAGCTCACTTACAATGGTAACAGCCTTGCCGTAAATCTCAAGTCTTGCAGACTGCACATAGGGCTCATGCTCTTTGCCAACAAAGAAAGTGAAACCCATGGTGTTCTTCTCTCTGTCGTACATAGAAAGATAACCTTCCTCAACACAGGGCAGGGCATATTTCTTTGCAACAGTTTCAGAGATAACAAGCTTTGTAATCTCCACAGCCATATCATCAAGACCCGACTCAAAGATAAACACTTTTTCTTTGAAGCTGTTAAAGTCTGATGCCAGACGCTTTCTGATTCCGCGGAGTCTTTCGTACTTCTGCTCAAGCTCCACGTCCTCCAACTGAAAACGGTCCACCTCGGGAATCATATACACCATAAAACGATTTTTCATATCGTTATACAGCACAGGGTAAGTGAGTCTTGCCTCGTGTCCGCAAGCACCACATCTGAATTTGAAGAGCTTTTCGTCCAGCACATCTGCACGGAGTGTGGGTTCGTTTGTCGCATTTATACTCATATAAAGCTTTGCCTCTGTAGATTCGCTACACTTGGGGCAAGCAATATTTTTTACAACTACGTTTGCCATACTTGTCCTCCTTAAACACCAAAAGGGCATAGTTATGATTATATTATAACACGCGAAGACTCCAAGTTAAAGAACTTTTGCAAATTTTTGTTGATTTTGTGACAAAATAATGCAATAATATTATCATACAAGTGATAATTCTTATTGCCCCATTGGGCTTGGAAATGAGGTATTTATTATGAGTAACAATACAAACACCACCGCAGCATTAGGAGAACTTTTCATTGACGCTTCCAGAGAGATTCTGGAGAAAGGCCGCATTAAAGCACAGATAAGCAAGCTTGAGCGCATTATGAACGCTGACAAAGCCAGACTCAGAAACGTTTATGCTGAAATCGGCAAAATGTATGTTAACAACACTCTCAAAAAGAACAGCGCAAGACTCGACTACTTATACAAGGCTATCGCACACCTGAACACTCGTCTGGAGCGAGCAATGGCTCGTATGGCTATGCTGAAAGAGGCTCATTCCGTTGATGAATGCACCGAAGCTTTCCGCGCAGAGCTTTCCGCAAAAATCAAGCAGGCACAGGATTCTGCCGTAACAACTGCCTACAACGTAAAGAAAAAGGCACAGGATGCCGCTGCCACACTGGGCGACAAAGCAGAAATTGCAAAACAGAAAGCAAAGGAAGCAATCCTCAACATCACAACAAAGAAAGAGGACGCAGCCACCGACCTTTACAGCGAAGATAACGACAAGGACTTTGCAGAGCTTCTTCTGGACCTTGAGCTTGAAGATGATGTAGATATCAAGGAAAATCCCGAAATCAAGGATATCCTCAACTCCCTTGACGATATGCTCCGTCAGGTAGAAGAAGACACCACAGACAGCGCCGATGAGCCCGCTGCAAAAAGCGAAGAAACTCCCGAAAACTACGATTTCTGATAAATCTGTTTTCTGTTAACCTTCACTCTACATACGCACATCCACGAGGGTGTGCGTATTTTTCTGCCCCACCTACAAAAGCAAAAAATTTATAAAAAGATATTGAATTTGAAAACAGTTTGTGTTAATATAGTCGAGTAGCACATAAAATGCTCGTTTTGCTGGTATAGCTCAGTCGGTAGAGCGCATCCTTGGTAAGGATGAGGTCACCGGTTCAAATCCGGTTATCAGCTCCAGAAAAAGGACTTCTCATCGAGAAGTCCTTTTTCACTTGTTACCTATTTACTATTCACTCTGAAATTATCAGACCTTATCCCTGACAAACTTTATACCGGGGATAGCACAAGTAAGTGTCAGCGATCTCTAAAAGTTAATTGATGGCGGCCTTGAAGAACTACAAAAAGACAATGAATATAGAAAAAATGCAATGTTTGCGGTCATGTTTTCTGCTATAGCGACAGCGATGTTCGTAGAAATATGCAACTTGCAAAACAAGCAAAAAACAGCGCTAACTTTTCTTGACGTGACTTTTTGCCGATGATATAATACAGTCACAAAACACATCTCCCTATGCAAAGGATTGTTTTTATGAACGACAAAATAAAAAACATAGCAAAGAAAATTGTGCACAGTCCCATTGAGCCTGTTTTCTTTTTTCTTCACAGTGTCAAAAACAACATTCAACATTTCTTTTTCAGCACAAAATGGAAACTCACAAAACCTTACAACCCAACAAAAGAAGAGCTTGAACAAGTACGCAAAAACGTAACCTTTATCTATAAATCTTTTGAGCGGCAAAAACTTGCAAAAAAGCTCTACCGCAGCATTCAGCAGTACTATCCCGGAACCCGTGTGATAATTGCCGATGACAGCAAAAAGCCCCTGTGCATAAAAGATGAGTTTGCAACGGTTATAAATCTACCTTTTAACAGTGGCCTGAGCAAAGGTCTGAACGAAGCTCTGAAACTGGCGGACACACCCTTTACCGTAAGACTTGATGACGACCATCGGATTTCACCCTATACCAACATTTACAATCACATCTGCTTTCTTGCAGACAATTCAAACGTAGACCTTGTTAGCTTTCCTGCCTACAATGCAACTGCACCCATATCTCCGCAGAAACTGAACAGCTCTTATTTTTCAAAAGATATGTCAAAGGCTCCCAAGCCACTGATAATTCCCCACGGAACATTTCTGGACAAAAATCACGTTGTGCTCGGAAAAACTCCCAACGCCTTTGTTGCCCGCACAGATAAACTCCGTATGATAGGATACGATGACAACATCAGAATGATAGATCACAACGAGTTTTTCTTCCGTGCCGCAGGCAACATCGTTTCTGCAATGTCCCTTAACTCCTACGTCCTGCACTACAATAACCCTTTCAGCAAAAACTACCGCAAATACAGAAACGATTACCAGGCCGACCTGGCATACATCAAAAAAAAGCACGCCATAAAAAACAAATGAGCCTAACATCAACCCGTCCGAAGGCATCCGTTCTTCGGACACTTTTTCTGCAAAAACCAAATGTTCAAGGCTTTTGTACACACATTTTGCTCTGATAAAAACCAAAAGGATGTTTTGAGATTTTTTCAGAAAACTGTCCCATTATGTTGATTTTCTCATCTGTTAGTGCTACTATTAAATTGGTGTTTTACTTATACATAAAACGCTTTCTACCATATGACAAAAGCCTATTAATCAGTAAAGGAAAAAAACTTATGAAACATAAAAATTTATTGATTCTTATCTGTGCAGCACTTCTGCTTGTCTGCTCTGCTTACGGATGCTCAACCACCCCTGCAGACACCGAAAACACAACAACTGCTGCACAAAACACCGAAGCAGCTTCGGACATCCCCACAGAAACCACAGCGACACAAACTCCGGCTGCAACAGAAGCACAAAACACAGAGCCCGTAACAACAGCTGCTACAGCTAACAGCGAATCATCTTCCGAATCTGAAGATGAAACACAGCCTGTTTATACCGAGGCACAACTGGATTTCTCCGAATTGGAGTAAGGTGATACAATGAAAAAAATATTGATTGCAATTTCACTAACTTTGTTTCTCATCATTGGTATAGTTTCTGCTTTTGCGGCAGATGCCAACGAATACAAAACAGGCGATGCTGACCTTAACGGTGTGGTAAACATCAAGGATGCAACGCTGATTCAGAAGCACATAGCATCCATTCAGAACATAAGCGACGAGGGCTTGCCCCTGGCTGATACAGATGCCAACGGCGTGGTAAACATCAAAGATGCAACACTTGTTCAGAAATTTATAGCAGGTCTTGTGGGTGCATTCCCCACTCCCTCACAGCAGCCCACAGAAGCTCCGGAGCTGCCCATTCAGACCATCCCCACCACCCCTGACACAGAAGAGCCTACTGACCCCACAACAGAACCTACTGATCCCACAACAGAACCCACCGCTCCCACCACAGAGCCTACAACTTCTGCAACAGAGCCCACAACTTCTGCAACAGAGCCCACAACCCCCACAAAACCATCTGTGGATTCTGACGGCTATTATGACGTTATTATTAAACCCTAAAAACAGAGAAAAAACATTAACAAGACATATATACACGTGGCAGATTTTCTCTGACCTAACATCCGAACAAAACAAGAAGGCTTCCGATCTCTCGGAAGCCTTTTTATGCCTTGCGACCAACTTTTCACTTGTTCAGGGTATTTTTCACGCCTGTATCTCTGGGCTTTCTTTTACAGGAACCGGGGTTTGTATGTAACTTGTCCGTTGTCGCATTTTATGTAAAGCACAACAGGTCTGACTGCTATTTCGTCCAAAGATTTTTTCTCCATAACAGCATTGACGTCTATGTTGTAAACCTTAATCTCCTCACAGGCATCGCCTTTGTGTTTAGCGGAAATCAGATCTCCGTTCAGTCTGAGAATCTCTTTGAACTTTTCTGCTGTTTCGGCAGGATAAACGCTTGATAAATAATTATTGATCAAAGCAATCTTGTCCGGATTTTCACCCATTTCGCCCAGCAAACTGTCATTGATCTTAACAAAATCCAGGTACAGATCCACCAATCTGGTTTCTGCAAATTTTTGGGGATCATAGATGTTAAGGTTTCTGTAAATCTCCAGCACAAATAATATATATCGGGACAAGTTGACAAATTTGTCACGGAGCTCACTGCGATACTCATAATAGAACGGAAAAAGTTCGTTGTGCTCTTTAATAAACTCTTCGTTTTCTTTTAAGCCGAAATCGCCTACCTGGTCAGAAGAATTTTCTGTAAAATGCAGCTGCTCTTTATAAGTATCATAATATTCCGTACCGGGGAAAATAGCGCACAAATGCAACTGAACACTGAGAATATTCTTTTTGTACAAGCTATAGATAAACTGCAGGGTCTGCTCCACATCTTCCTCTGTTTCTTCAGGGAATCCGTAGATAAAGGACGCTGTGGTTTTTACGTCTTTTTTCAGAAGATATTCTATTATTTCACTTGCTTTGTCAAGATTCAGATTCTTGTGTGTAAGCTTCTGCATTCTTTCAGAGCCTGTTTCAATGCCAAGGTACATAGATCTTAATCCTGCATCCACCATAGCGTCTATCAGGTCTTTATCAATGGTATCTGCTCGTGATGAACAACCCCATCTTACATTCACAGAGTTTTCTTTGATAAGTCTGCAAAATTCATAAACCTTGGATTTATCAACGGTAAAAAGATCGTGGTCAAAAACACACTTGTTAATCCCGAAATTCTTCTCTATCCACAACACGTCTTTCATAATACGCTCGGGACTTTTGATTCTGAACTTTCTCTGCCAGAACTTACTTGTGGAACAATATGCGCATTTATAGGGGCAACCTCTACCGACATCAATGTTAACAGGTTTCTTTGCCTCTTTTGCCTGATGCTTTATTTTTTCGGGGAGCAGAGTATAATCGATAAAAGGCAGTTCGTCCAGATTCTGCAGAAGCTCGGGGCGAGGATTGGACACAACCTCACCATCAGCATTTCTGTAGGTAAGACCACTGACAGAGGAAACATCCTCTCCCTTCAGAATACCACTGAACAGCGGATATATTGTTTTTTCGCCCTCACCGCTGCAGCAATAATCAACCCAAGGAATATTCTTGATAGTTTCACTTGCAGAAAGGTCAGCCTGGGGACCTCCGAACACTATTGTTGTATTGGGGCTGGTGTTTTTTATTTTCTCTGCAACTCTGATGTTTGAAATATAGCAGTCACCTCTGCAATAAAAAGACACGATAGAGGGGTTTCTTGCAAGGATATTTCGTGCAGAGTTTTCTACAAAAGCCTCAAATCCCTCTTCGGGATTCGACTCATAATATCTGTATATTTCTACATCTATACCTTTTTCTTTCAGTATGGTTGCCAGAATAAGCGTACCATTGCACTCCTGTGCAATATCCTCCTGAAAAACAGGTACGACAAACAAAACATCTCTCATAACTGCAGCTCCAATAATAAATCATTTTAGTCGTTACACAAAGTAATTATATCATTTGCAGCGCAACATTTCAAGCGAGATTTATTTAACCGCAACCGCTGCAATCCCCTTGTGAAAAACAACAAAAAGGCTCCCGATTTCTCGGAAGCCTTTTATTATACCTTGCGGTAAATATTTTTAATTCAAATTACTTGTTAGCTGCCTCGTAAACTGCAACTGCGCAAGCAACTGTAGCACCAACCATGGGGTTGTTACCCATACCGATAAGGCCCATCATCTCAACGTGAGCAGGAACGGAAGAAGAACCTGCAAACTGAGCGTCGCCGTGCATTCTGCCCATTGTGTCTGTAAGACC
>CALEIO010000212.1 GCA_937875885.1 uncultured Clostridia bacterium
ATCAATACTGTACATAAATAAAAACAAAAACTTTTTAAAAAGGAGAAAAAGAATTATGAAAAAGACTCTATTGACAGCATCATTGTTGCTCCTTTCGGCAACACTTTCGTTTGGTCAAAAAGCACTTGTAGATCAAGCCTGGAGCTTGGCCAAAAAGACTGAGAAACCCGATTTCAAGACAGCCCGCAATACTATTCAACAAGCACTTGCAGGCGAGTCGGCTGAGGATGTTAAGGCATGGTATGTTGCCGGTAACATCGAGCAACGTTTCTATGAGAAAGAGAACGAGCAAGCTCAATTTGGTATGGCAGTGAAAGAGGCTGAGATGGACCTCGCACTCGAGAATGGTTACAAATACTACCGCAAGGCTGTAGCCCTCGATACTCTTCCCAATGCCAAGGGTAAAGTAAAACCCAAATACATCAAGAACATCCAAAAAGACTTGTTGGCTAACTCTGACGGTTACATCAACGCCGGTGTACGTTACTTCAACGCTCAAGAGTACATGAAGGCTTATGAGATGTGGAACATCTTCATCGAGATCCGCGACCTTCCTTTCATGGCTCCTATGGCTAAGCAAATGCCCGCCGACTCAATCTACGCCATGCTCGAGTACAACGCAGCCTTGGCTGCACTCAATGCAGGTGATAGCGAGTTGACATTGAAAGCCTTGCTCCGCGCCAAAGGTAATGGCTATGAGCAAAACAACGTTTACAAATTTATCGTTGGTCAATACGAGGCTGCTAAAGATACAGCTAACCTCATTGCTACCTTGAACGAGGGTAACGAGCTCTTCTCAAACCTCGACGTAGTTGCCACTAACCCCGACGGTACTACTTTCACTCAAAAGGAGAACTACTACAGCCTTCGTCTTATCAACCTCTACATCGCTGCCAACGATTATGAGAAAGCTATCAGCATCCTCAATGCCGTTGTAGCTAACGACCCCGAAAACCCCGAATTGTGGAACGTTAAGGGTCAACTCCTCGAGGCTCAAGGCGACATCGCCGGTGCTATCGAATGCTTCGACAAAGCACTCAAGATGAACCCCAACTTTGCTCTCGCAATGCACATCGATACAGATGAGTCCAATGCAGCAGGCCTTGCAGGCACAGTTGACGGCGAGATTATTCTCTGATAACAAACAGATATTTTTGAGAGCAGACCTTTTGAGGGGTCTGCTCTTTTTGTTTTGTTTATTTTGTGAGTTTTATGATATTGTTGGGGTTGGAGTAATCTTTGCTGAAGCCATCGTCGGTGTAGAGTGTGTACTCGTTACCGGAGCCGATGAGTTCAAGATTCTTTCTGTCAAGTTCATCGGTGCTCTGGGCACTCTTGCACAGAGGAATAGCCTTGCCCTTGCGGATGAAGAATACAACCTCATTTTCGGGAATCTCTACAAAATGGTGACCCTTGCTCATTTCCTCGAATGAGAGTTTGCCGTCTTTCATTCGTACAGCAGTCATATCTTCGGGCAGATATACATATCTTCCCATAGCATTCTGTGTGTAAACAGGGGCAATCATAATCTCATCACCCAGAAGAATCTGGTCTTCGGTGTGCTTTGCTGTTTCATCATCGGGATAAACAAAAGCAAGGGGCTTGAACATCATATCACCGTTTAATGCTGCCTTCATATATTCGCTGTAAATATAGGGGATAAGGCGGTAGCGAAGGTCGATGATGTGCTTGAAGTCGATAGGATTCTCAAACTGATAGCATTCCTGATTACGTGTGCCGCAAGCTGCGTGGTTACGCATAAGGGGAGTGAAGATGCCCAGGGAAAGCCATCTGAGAAGCAGGTCGCGTGTGCATTCACAGCCGAAGCCACCCAGGTCTGCGCCTACGTAAAGGAAGCCGCACATATTAAGACCGGGGAGCACGCGCAGCTCTGCAAGAATGTGTGACCACCAGGAGTGGTTGTCACCTGTCCAGATACCACTGTAGCGGTGCATTCCGATGTAGGATGCTCTGGAGAAGAGGAGCATACGTTTGTCGGGCTCTGCTTCCATAAGACCTTCTGCGGCACTTCTTGTCATATTGTAACCATAAAGGTTGTGTACATCTTTGTGGCAGTATCTGCCCTGAGGTGTGTGATGATAGAATCCGCTGTAGTCCTCGTCACAATTCTGACGGCTTCCGAAGTAACCTTTGAGGTCTTCAAAGCCCTGGAGTGTGAGGGTGTCTTTTTCTGCATATTCCTTAACAAGTTTGTGAGCATTGTCTACGCTTTTCTGTGAGTAGAAAATAGCAGGCTCGTTCATATCGTTCCAGAAACCCTCAATGCCCATATCGGTGAGAATCTTGTACTTTTTGCCAAACCAGAGTCTTGCATCTGGATTGAGAAAATCGGGGAAGTGGGTCATACCGGGCCATACACAAGCCTCAAAGGGTTTGCCGTCTTTATCTGTGCAGAAGTAGCCGTTTTTAACGCCCTCTTCATATACGTCGTAGCCATCTTCAATTTTTACACCTGCATCGATAATGGGGACAAGACGAATATTCTGTTCTTTCATTTCATCGCAGAATTCCTTAAGGTCGCCGAAAGCCTTGCTGTCAACAGTAAAGTCCTTGTAGCGCTCCATATAGTCGATGTCCAGATAAATAGCATCCAGGGGAATATCAAGGTCGCGGTAGCCTTTTGCAACACGTCTTACACTATCTCTCTCTGCATAGCTCCAACGGCTCTGAGTGTAGCCGAAAGCCCACAGGGGAGGAATGTAGCTCATACCTATGGCGTTTCTGAATTCACGTGTGATTTCCAGAGCGGAGTTGCCGTCGATGATGAATACGTTGATATCTGTGTTATCTGTGCTTACAATAAGCTTGTCGCAGTAAGTGAATGCGATGTCAAAGTTAATGAGTGAAGGACAATCAAAGAAAACACCGAAGATGCGGTCTTTCTGCTCAATAATCATAAAGTTGTGAGCACCATAAAGTGAGTTTGTTGCTTCTGTGTGGTTAGGGTCGTCAGAGCAGAAACCTTTGTAGAGATAGCCTCTCTTGTTGATTCCACGTACAGATTCACCCAGACCGTACACAGCATCATTTTTATCAAGCTCCAGAGTGAACTTAAGACCTTTTGAGGTGTCAGTATCAAAATAAGGCACACAACCCTCCTCCACAGGCAGAGTTTTAATTACTGATTCTGTGTTAAAGGGAGTACCAAAAACATATTTTTTTATCATATTAATCATCCTTTCGCTGAAATACTTGAAATGTTCATATTTATGAGATATAATCATTACAGTAATAAAAAAAGTATAGCATAAAAACTTATTTTTTACAACCGCAATTACTTATGAAAATACTTCTAAAAGGAGATATTCGGATATGGAAAACAAAGTTCTTTTATTTGCAGACAGCACTATTGACCTCACTCCTGAATTGTGTGAGAGATACAACATTCACACTGTTCCCATCTACATTGTTCTTAACGATAAAACCTACAAAGACGGCGAGATTACATCAGAGGAGATTTTTGACAATTACTATAAAACAAAAGCTCTTCCCAAGACAGCAGCTATCAACATAAACGATATTGTAACAGCACTTCAGCCCTATGTGGATGAGGGTTACGAGATTGTTTACGTAAGCCTTGGCTCTGCACTTTCCAGTAGCTTCCGCAACAGCTGCCTTGCAGCAGAGGAGCTTGGCGGTAAGGTTTATCCTATTGATTCCTGCTCACTCAGCACAGGTGCAGGTCTTCTTGCGATTGAAGCAGCAGAGAGAATTGCAAAGGGTATGCCTGCAAAGCAGGTTGCAGAAGAGGTACAGGCTCTGAGCAAGAACAACCACGCAAGCTTTGTTCTTGATACTCTTGAGTTTCTCAAGGCAGGCGGCAGATGCTCTGCTTTGGCAGCATTCGGTGCAAACCTTCTTGGCCTTAAGCCCAGCATCAAGGTAAACAACGAAGAAAACGGTGCTATGGGTGTTGGTAAGAAATACCGCGGCAAGTATGATAAAATCATCTTTAACTATGTAGACGATACACTTGCACAGTACGATAACCTTAAGACTGACCGTTGCTTTGTTACCTATTCCTCTATGGATGATGGTCTTGAGCAGAAAGTGCTTGAGTATGTTAAGGCAAAGGGTATCTTCAAGGAGGTTTTCCTTACTCGTGCAAGCGGTACAATTTCAAGCCATTGTGGTCCCAACACACTTGGTGTTCTCTTTATGACAGAGTAATATATCATATAAATAAAAACAGCATTCCGAATTGGAATGCTGTTTTTTTATGTTCAATTAAGAGCTTTGCGCAGGGTTTCGGTGTTCTTTTGCATAAGGGAAAGATATGCTTCGCCTGAACTGAAATCATCTGCAGAGATGTTGTGGCAGGAGTAGAAAGTCATAATCTCCGCTCCTGTTTCATTGCTTATGGTGTTTGCTATTGTATCTGAACTGAGCTCGATTTTCAGCACAACGGGAATATTTTCCTCTTTAACTTTATCAATCAAAGCGGCTACCGTTGCGGCAGAGGGCTCTGTGTCGTCAGAGCAGCCTGAGAATGCTGCAAAGTGCTCAAGTGAATATTCCTGTGCAAAATATGTAAGCGGGAATCTGTCGGCGAAGACAAAGGTGTTGCGCTTTGCAGATTGTGTTATTTCTCTGAACTGAGCATCAAGAGCATTAAGCTCACTGATATATTCCTGAAGATTTTGTGTGTAGTAATCTGTATTTTTGGGGTCAAGAGTACAAAGCTGTGTGCAGATTTCTTCTGATATTTCTATTGCATTTTTTGGTAAATGTTTTGTTTTGGCTTTGTAGATGTGCTTTTGTAGTGGGGAATATGGTTTGTTTTGGGTGTTTAGTGCTTCTTTGTGTTTGAGTTTATGGTGCCCGATGTTCTTGGGTGGTGCTGCTCGTTGCTTTTGTGTTGACTGAATTTGCTCGAAAAAAGCAGGAACACCGTTGAGGGGGTTGCTGCTCTCGGGTGTTCCTTGTTCGTAGGCGTTGCGCCTTGATTTCTTTAGTTTTGCTTTGCTGTTGTGCGGGGTCAGATTGCCTTGATGATATCTTCAATAATCTCGCGCTCGTCAAAGTGATATTTGATTCCCTTGATTTCCTGGTAATCCTCGTGGCCTTTGCCTGCCAGCACAATGATGTCGCCGTCTTTTGCGTTTTCGATGCAATAACGGATGGCGTCTACACGGTTGGGGATGATGATGTATTCGCCCTTGGTTTTGTCGATGCCTGTTTTGATGTCGGCAAGAATATCGTGTACGCTTTCAAAACGGGAGTTATCCTCGGTGATTACAGAAAGGTCAGAGAGTCTGCCTGACACTTCGCCCATTTCAAAGCGGCGTGCTTTGGGGCGATCTCCGCCTGCGCCAAACATAGTAATGAGTCTTGTGGGGTTGTACTCTTTGAGAGTTGTGAGTACGCTTTCCATAGAAGCGGCGTTGTGAGCGTAGTCGATGAGCAGGGTATAGTTGCCTGGTACGGGAACTACCTCAACTCTGCCTTTAACCTTTACGGTGTCCAGACCCTTGAGGATATCCTCTTTGCTCACGTTCAGGTGGCGGCAAACGGAAATGGCGGCAAGAGCGTTATAAACGCTGAATCTGCCGGGGATTGCCGGACTGCACGCCGGCATGCGCGTGGCGCTGCTGGACGGCGAAAACCGCTGCGTCTATGCCTCAGACAAGGGAATGGAGAATCTGCTCGCTCTCT
>CALEIO010000213.1 GCA_937875885.1 uncultured Clostridia bacterium
GCGCCCGGTGCAGGTAAAGGCACACAGGCAGCAGTAATCTGCGAGCACCTTAACATCCCCACAATCTCTACTGGTAATATTATCAGAGAGGCGCTGAGAACCGGCACTGAGATGGGACTCAAGGCTAAGTCCTTTATGGATGCAGGCAAACTTGTTCCCGATGAGGTTGTTATCGGTATCATTGAGGAGCGTCTTGCAAACGATGATTGCAAGAACGGCTTTATCCTTGATGGTTTCCCCAGAACAATTCCTCAGGCTGAGGCTCTGGACAAGATGGGCGTTGTTATCGACAAGGTAATCGATATCGAAGTACCCGACGAGACAATCGTTACACGTCTGTCCGGACGCCGCGTTTGTGAAAAGTGTGGCAGACCCTATCACATTGTTGACCTGAAGCCTCAGGTTGAAGGTGTTTGCGACGATTGCACAGGCGCCCTTATTCAGCGCAAGGACGATCACATTGATACCGTTAAGGCAAGACTTGACATCTATCACGCCGAGACAGAGCCCCTTAAGGATTACTACGGTAACCAGGGCAAGCTCACTATTGTTGAGGGTCAGGATAAGGTTGAGGACACAATCGCTTTAACGCTCAAGGCACTTGAGGCTTAATCTATGGTAGTTATCAAGACTGCGCGTGAGCTTGAACATATGCGTCAGGCTTGCAGGATATCCGCTAATGCTCTGAAGCTGGCGGGTCAGGCGGTTGAGCCGGGTGTTTCGACACTTGAGATTGATACTCTTATCCATAAGTACATCGAGAAAGAAGGCGCTACCGCCTCCTTTCTCGGGTACGGTGGTTTTCCCAAGAGTTCATGTATCTCTGTAAACAATGTGGTTATCCATGGCATACCAAACAAGAACTGCATTCTTAAGGAAGGCGACATTGTCAGCATAGATGTTGGAGCTTTCTTTGAGGGATACCACGGCGATAATGCATACACCTTCCCCTGCGGACAGATTTCTCCCGAGGCACAGAGACTTCTTGACACAACTAAAGAATCTCTCCACGAAGGAATCAAGGCTGCCCTTGCAGGTAACCGTGTTGGAGATATCGGCCACGCAGTTCAGAGCTATGTCGAAGCTCGCAGTTACTCGGTGGTACGAGACTTTGTCGGCCACGGCGTAGGTGCGAAGTTACACGAAGAACCAAGCGTACCGAACTATGGTACTCCCGGTCGAGGAGTACGATTGCTTCCTGGTATGACCATTGCCATTGAGCCCATGATCAATATGGGTACTCACAAAGTTCGTGTTCTTGATGATGAATGGACTACCGTTACAGAAGACGGCAGCCTGTCTGCTCACTTTGAGCACACAGTAGTCATCACACCCGATGGTCCGAAAATCTTAACGATTCCGGATGATGAGGTGAGGCTATGACCATCACCATCGGTTCCGTAGTCAGGGCTAAAGCAGGACGCGAAAAAGACAAGTTCTTTGTTGTTCTGAATGTTGCTGACGGATACTGCTTTATTGCTGACGGCAGACGCCGCAAGGTGGAAAGCCCGAAGAAAAAGAAGCTGATTCATCTTCAGGCAACAAACACAACCCTGAATGATACAATGGATACTAACCGAAAAATAAGAAACGCTCTGAGAGACTTTTCACAGAGCACACTTTAAGGAGGTTACACTATGTCAAAGCAGGACGTTATCGAAATAGAAGGTACAGTAACGGATGCTCTTCCCAATGCACAGTTCAAGGTTGAGCTTCCCAACGGCCACTCAATTCTGGCTGTTATTTCCGGCAAGTTGAGAATGAACTTCATTCGCATTCTTCCCGGAGACAAGGTTACAGTGGAGATGTCTCCCTATGACCTTACAAGAGGTAGAATCACTTGGAGATCCAAGTAATTAATCCAAACACTATGATTTCAGGAAAGGAATGATTATTCATGAAAGTCAGACCTTCAGTAAAGAAAATTTGCGAAAAGTGCAAGGTAATCAAGAGAAAAGGCAGAATTATGGTAATCTGCGAGAACCCCAAGCACAAGCAGAGACAGGGCTAAGATGAAAGTGGAGGTGCTTTAAAGTATGGCACGTATTGCCGGTATTGACCTGCCGAAGGATAAGAGAATCGAAATCGGACTCACTTATAAGGCAAAAGCCTTATTACTTAATTTAACTATTACTTAATTTTATATGGAGGTGCAACCAATATGGCTCGTATAGCAGGCGTTGACCTGCCCAGAGATAAGAGAGTTGAAATCGCTCTTACTTACATTTTCGGTATTGGTCGTAAGACAGCAAGCGACATTATCGCTGCTACAGGCGTAAATCCTGACATTAGAGTTAAGGATCTTTCAGAAGAAGATGTAGCA
>CALEIO010000214.1 GCA_937875885.1 uncultured Clostridia bacterium
AGATTTTGCATATCGTATACACTCTGATGTTGGCAACAAAACTGTAGGAGCATTGATTAACGGACGTATTGCTCAGCTTGATACAAAGCTTAAAAATGGTGATATCGGCTCTGTTACGATCGGCGGTACGGTTTCTCCTGCGGGCGGTAACTTTGAAGAACCTGTTACACAGGCAACCCTCAAGGTTGTAGGTGCTTTCCACGGACTTTCACGTGAGCGTTCAGACGCAAGAAAATATCCCGCTATTGACCCGCTTATTTCCTGGTCAAAGTATAATACGGTTATCAGCAGCAGAAAGTCCGGTTTCCTCAAAAATCTTCTGCATACAGGAGATGAAATCGGCTCTATGATGAAGGTTATCGGCGAAGAGGGTACAACACTGGCTGACTACATTACCTACCTCAAATCAGAGATGCTTGATTCTGTTTATCTGCAGCAGAATTCCTTTGACCTTACAGAAGCAAACTGTGGCCGATCACGTCAGCGTTATGTCACCGACAAACTTATTTATGTATTAGGAAGCGATTATTCCATAAACAGCAAAGATGATGCACGTGGTTTCTTTAACCGTATGCGTCAGAAGTTCATCGACTGGAACTACACAGCATTTGAAAGTGATGAATTCAAGAAAGCTGAATCAGAAATTGACGAGCAGTACTGCGAGGGAAGAGGTGCTCTGACCGCAGATGCAGAGGCTCTGATAAAGGACGGTGAGTGATAATGAATAAAGTATATAATAGAATAGAATCTATCACCGGTAACGTTATCACCGTAAGAGCAACCGGTGTGCAGTATAAGGAACTGGCACAGATTCAGACCCGTTTCGGCAAATCTCTGGCACAGGTAAACAAGATTGAGGGAGATATAGTTTCTCTGCAGGTGTTTGCAGGTGGTCAGGGTGTTTCAACAGGTGACGAGGTCCGTTTTCTGGGACACGAGATGAGAGTATCTTTCAGCGAAGACTTGCTGGGCAGAATTTTTAACGGCTCAGGTGAGCCCAGAGATAAGGGACCTGCACTCAAGGATAATATGAAACCCATCGGCGGTCCTTCTGTTAACCCCACAAAACGTATTCTTGCCAACCGTATGATGAGAACTAACATCCCTATGATTGATATGTTCAATACTCTGGTTGTGTCACAGAAACTTCCCATTTTCTCTATTTCAGGTGAGCCTTACAATCAGCTTCTTGCACGTATTGCAATGCAGGCAGAAGCAGATGTGATCGTCCTGGGCGGAATGGGTCTTAAATATGACGATTTCCTGTATTTTAAGGATGCACTCTCAAAGGGTGGAGCACTCAGCAAAACTGTTATGTTTATTCATACAGCATCCGACCCCACAGTTGAGTGTATGATGATTCCCGATATGGTGTTGGCTGTAGCAGAGCAGTTTGCTTTGCAGAATAAGGATGTATTGGTTCTTCTGACCGATATGACAAACTTTGCCGATGCTATGAAAGAAATTGCTATTACTCAAGAGCAGGTACCCTCTAACCGAGGTTATCCCGGTGATCTTTATTCTCAGCTTGCAGCACGTTACGAAAAGGCTGTTGACTTTGCAGATTCAGGCTCTGTTACTGTTCTTGCAGTTACAACAATGCCCGGTGACGACGTAACACATCCCGTACCTGATAACACAGGTTACATTACCGAGGGACAGTATTACCTCAAGGGTGGCAGAATCGAGCCTTTCGGTTCACTTTCCAGACTTAAACAGAATGTAAACGGCAGAACAAGAAAAGATCACAGAGCGCTGATGGATGCAATGATCCGTATGTACTCTTCTTACAAAGAAACTCTTGAGAAGAAGAATATGGGCTTTTCTATGAGCACATGGGACAAAAAGCTGCTGAAGTACGGAGAACTGTTTGAAAGCAAGCTTATGTCACTTTCTGTTAACCTGCCCCTTGAAGATGCCCTTGACTTAGGCTGGGAGATTCTGGCTGATTGCTTTAACAAGGATGAAACAGGCATCAAGTCAGATCTTACAGATGAATTCTGGCCTGAAAGGTAGGGAGGTCTGAAGTTTTGGCAAAAATCAAACTGACTAAAAACGAGTTAAAGGTACAAAAAGACGCGCTCAAGATGTACCGGAGATATTTGCCTACTCTGACACTCAAAAAGCAGCAGCTTCAGGCTGAAATTCGAACGATTGAAGAAAAAGCAATCGCTGTTAGAGAAGAGAAAAGAAATCTTGAAAAAGACTTTGATTCCTGGATTGCTGTTTTCAGTGAAATGGAAGCTTTCCCAAGTGGAATCATCACCGTAAGCAATATCCGAAAAGGATTTGGAAATATTGCCGGTGTTGAAATCCCAATATTTGAAGGCGCTGATTTCGCCAGAGGAGATTATGATTTATATAAAACTCCACTCTGGATTGATATTGCAGCGAACCACATGGAGAGAGCAATGCTTCTCGATCTGGAAGCAGAAGTGTTGGAAGAACAGGTACGACTCTTAGAAGCTGAGCTTCGTGCAACTTCTCAGAGAGTTAATCTGTTTGAAAAGGTTAAAATCCCCGA
>CALEIO010000215.1 GCA_937875885.1 uncultured Clostridia bacterium
CGTATGGAGCTCCAGCTCGCCATGATGTTTCTTAGCGAGGGTAGTAGTCGTACCGCAGCAATGGCGAATATTCCGAGAAGCAGAGTTAAGTTTTCGGTAGCGCCACTAAGGCTGAGGATGATGAGTGTTACAAGTCCCGTAGCGAGGCCTACCTCGGTAAACATCTGTGGTAGCATACCTATGGTTGCGTGTTGCTTACGGAGCTTGATTACCTCGTCCATGGCATCGTTAAAGCGCTTGAAACTCAGAGGTAAAGCGCCTCCTATCTCAATATCTGCATAACCTCGGAATGTCTCGGCGACAATACGGCTCTTGGTGCGTTGTGCGGCGTTCTCTCTCTGGCCTATATCGTTGAGCTTGCGGCGCATCATAAGGTAGAAAGCGAGGGCTATGGGCATAAACAATCCTATCGCTATAAGGGCAACAACAGGCGAGTAGATCGAGAGAGCCACGAGGATAAGCAACATAAGGAGGCCCTCGCCAAGGATTGTGGCGATAGGTTTAAGTACGCCCGTGACAAATATCAGGCTCACAACATTCACATTGCGGTTAAGCACGGCGGTGTTGCTCTTCTTAACGCTATCCCCGCTGTTAAGGCTCTTCTTGATTCAACAGAAGATGCTGACGAGAAGACAGGTATCAAAATCGTTCTCAAGGCTCTTGAAGAACCCGTTCGTCAGATTGCAGCAAACGCAGGTCTTGAGGGCTCTGTAATTGTAGAAAACATTATTCGTGAGGGTAAGGTTGGCTACGGCTTTGATGCACTCAACGAGGTTTACACAGATATGATTCCTGCAGGTATTGTTGACCCCACAAAGGTAACAAGAAGTGCTCTTCAGAATGCAGCTTCAGTTGCATCTATGGTTCTTACAACAGAGTCACTTGTAGCAGATATCAAGGAAGCAGCACCCGTAGCTGCAGCTCCTGATATAGGCGGAATGTACTGATAAATAGCTATAAAATAAATTGCGGTATGTCCTCTGGATGTACCGCATTTTATTTATTACAAAAATGTATTAAAAGTTGACCTTTTTCGACAAGTAATATATAATCTATTCTGCGCCAAAAATCCCCTATATAATGGAGAGTATATGAATAGATTGAAATTTATTATTTGTCTGGTGCTTTGCTCGCTGGTTTTCGCAGGCTGTGCAACCCAGGCCAGAATTGTTAATACTGAACCCTCAAGCGGTACAAATGCTACTGTTCAGACTGAATGTACAGTTATTACAACTTCAACAAATGCAAGCACGCAGGGTACAACAGCACCTGCCACAACAGTGGGTGAGACTTTTGTTTATGAGCCTGTATCAAACAACAAGGTTTCCTCTGATTATTCAGAAGACCCAACAGAGCCCCAGATAAACAGACCATCAAAGCCTGCATCATCGGGTGATGAAGTTCCTGCAACCAACCCCACAGCCGACAAAAGATACAAGTACATAGCTTTTACCTTCGATGATGGCCCTCATTACGAGCTTACATATAAATTTGCAGACAAGCTTGCAGAGTACGGGGGAGTGGGCACTTTCTATGTTGTGGGTAACAGAATCCACGGTGAACAGGAAAAGGCAATGAAGTATGCCTATGACCTGGGAAATGAGATTGGTGTACACGGCTATACCCATGAGTATTATTATAATTCCTGTTCGGAGTCACGCTTTAAGAGTGAACTTTCAAAGACAGCAAATAAGATTCAAGAGGTAACTGGAGAGTATCCTCTCACAATGCGTCCCATTGGCGGCGGAATTACTTCTTCAAGAGTAAAATCTTCAGGTTTTGTCGTTGTTAACTGGAATGTAGACTCCAATGACTGGAGCTACACAGGCAGAGGTTCATCCAAAAATCAGAATATCAACGCTATTTATAACAATGTAATCAAATCTACAGATGAGAATGATATAATCCTCTTTCACGAGATTTATTACAACTCCTACGATGCTTTCTGCAAGGTTATAGATAAGCTTTATAAGAAAGGCTATAGATTTGTAACTGTCTCCCAGCTTCTCGGCGTTGACAAGGACGACGTAGGAACATTTTATTACAGCGCAGATTAATAAAATATTATTTATATTATCAGTCGTCGGTTGTTGACATCCGACGGCTGATTCTATATAATTAAAGGTAAGTTTTAACAAAGTATTTTAGGCGGTGTTCATTATGAAAAAATTATTTGCACTTGTTCTCGCATGCCTGATGGTTTTTGCTCTCGGCGCTTGCGGAGAAACATCTGACAACACAACAGAGCCCACAACTACAGTAGCAGCTACAGGCAGCAATGAAATCAACTGGCAGACTCTTCCCGATGACGAAATCGTAGGCGCATGGAAGCCTGTTGATGACGTAGCAGGTGAGTATATTCTTTTTACACCTGAAAGCAAGCTCAGGGTTATGTACGGCACAGTTGTTTTTGATGCTTCCATCAGCTTCGGTGCAGACGGAAACGGCATCAAGTCTGCATACACAGACGGTTCATACCTCTATGGTCAGTGGTCTTACAAAATTGATGGCACAGTGCTTACTGTTTCATATCCTGTAATGGAAAATGGCGAGATTACATCTTTTGAAGAAAAAGTTTTCAACAGATATGATGATTACGAGCCCATTACTCTTGTTGCTAAGGAAGATTTCAAAGCTGACGATGCTCTTGTAGGTAAGTGGACAAACCTTGCTTACGGTGACTCTTACGAGTTTACAGCAGATGGCTATGCTATCTTTTCCCAGAATGTGGATGACGGTGTTTATTCTTACAAGACAGAGATCAAGCACGCCTACACAGTAGACGGCGACAGCGTTACTCTTTACTATTATACAGCTAACGACGACAAAGAGGTTGTTGACACATTCTCTTACTCAATCGACGGCACAAAGCTTATGATTGAAGAGAGCGATTATTACCTCAACGGCGAGGGTGACCCCGGCGTAACAGAGCCAGCAGAATAATATGCACTCATAATATGCATAAAAATGCATAAATATTCATCCTTTTTGAGGTGTTGCAGGGTTCAAATGCCCTCCGACATCTCAAAAAGGATTTTTTGTTATCTGCCGAAAACAGTTTGAAATACTTGTAATTTGTATTTCATATGGTAATATTCAACAAATACTATAGGCGCAGTTTGTTAGAATACAGCAAACTAATGAATTTGTATAAAAAACAATGTAAACTATTGCATAAATATTCTAAATATGGTAATATTTTTGCATATTAAATATAACTTTTCATATTTGGAGGCAATCAAAATGAATAAAAACACAGAATTCAAAAAAATCGTACTTGCATATTCAGGCGGTCTTGATACTTCTATCATCATCCCTTGGCTCAAAGAGAACTACGGCAACCCCGAAATCATTGCTGTTTCCGGTAACGTAGGTCAGGCAGACGAGCTTGAGGGCCTTGAGGAGAAGGCAATCAAGACAGGTGCTTCTAAGCTCTATGTAGAGGACCTCACAGAGGAATTCCTCACAGATTATGTTTTCCCTTGCGTTCAGGCTGGTGCTCTTTATGAGGACTATATGCTTGGTACAGCTTTTGCACGTCCTCCCATTGCAAAGCGTATTGCAGAGATCGCAATTGCAGAGGGTGCAGATGCAATCTGCCACGGCTGCACAGGTAAGGGTAACGACCAGGTTCGTTTCGAGATGGCTATCAAGGCTTTCGCTCCCGATATGCCTATCATTGCTCCCTGGCGTGAGTGGGATATCA
>CALEIO010000216.1 GCA_937875885.1 uncultured Clostridia bacterium
TATTGATCTTAACCTGACGTGCTCTACCGAGCTGAGCAATAGTAGCTTCCTTAAGGTCGAGACCGAGTTCGGAAGAGATAACTTCGCCGCCGGTGAGGATAGCGATATCCTTGAGCATTTCCTTACGTCTGTCGCCAAAGCCGGGAGCCTTAACTGCTACGCAAGTGAATGTGCCACGGAGTTTATTGAGTACCAGAGTTGTGAGTGCTTCACCCTCTACATCCTCTGCAATGATAAGAAGCTTTCTGCCGGACTGAACAATCTGCTCAAGCAAAGGAAGAATCTCCTGTGTGTTGGAAATCTTCTTGTCTGTGATGAGAATGAGAGCATCGTCAAGCACAGCTTCCATTTTGTCGGAATCTGTTACCATATAGGGTGCGATGTAACCTCTGTCAAACATCATACCCTTAACAACTTCGCTGTATGTTTCTGCTGTTTTGGATTCCTCGATAGTGATAACACCATCCTGAGTAATTTTCTCCATAGCATCAGCAATAAGCTTGCCGATTGCTTCGTTTGCAGAAGAAATTGTTGCAACACGAGCGATATCCTCTGTACCCTTAACCTGAACACTGTTAGCGATAACTGCATCAACTGCTGCCTTAACAGCCTTATCGATACCGCGCTTGATAATCATAGGGTTAGCACCTGCTGCAACGTTCTTCATACCCTCGCGGATGAGAGCCTGTGCAAGAAGTGTTGCAGTTGTTGTACCGTCACCTGCTGCATCGTTAGTCTTGATAGAAACTTCCTTAACAAGCTGTGCACCCATATTCTCGAATGCATCTTCAAGCTCGATTTCCTTTGCGATTGTAACACCATCGTTTGTGATGAGAGGTGCACCGAACTTTTTGTCAAGAACTACGTTTCTGCCCTTGGGGCCAAGTGTGATTTTTACGGTATCTGCAAGTTTATCGATACCGCTTTTAAGAGCTTTGCGGGCTTCTTCGCCATAAATAATCTGCTTTGCCATTTTTCATATACCTCCTGAATGCTTATTACTCAACTAATGCGAGGATGTCGGACTGACGTACGATTGTGTACTCCTCACCCTCAAGCTTAACCTTTGTGCCGCAATACTGGCTTGTGATAACTTTATCGCCAACTTTAACGTACATTGTAACCTCTTCGCCGTCAATCTTGCCACCGGGACCTACAGCCACAACGTTTGCAAACTGGGGCTTCTCCTGTGCTGCGCTTGAAAGCACGATGCCGCTTGCTGTTGTTTCAACAGCATCGTCAATCTTAAGAACAACTTTGTCAAGTAAAGGTTTGATATTCATATATATCCTCCTAACATAATTTCAAAAGAATTAGCACTCGCATTAATTGAGTGCTAATAATATTCTATACCATATTCTGTAAAAAATCAAGTGAATTTTGGCGGTGGTTGTTAATTTTATATTAACACGCCTTAAACATTATTGACTATCGTATATAAACATCAGGGAACAAAAACAATATTTTTATCCTCAGGCACCTCAATCTCGAGTTTTTCTGCAACAGATGTGCTTATGTATCCTATACATTTTACAGGATACTCTACAGAAATATTACTGATGGAATGAAGTTCTTTAAGACAGATGAGAGCAAGTTCACCTGCATTGTAGCCTAAATCTTCGTAGTCAGGTACACAGGTTGCAAATGTGCCGAAAGACATAAATACATCACTTGCTGCAAAAATGGGTACCTTTGCTTTGTTTGCTTCTTTTATAATTGCCTCTGCATTCTCAACAGTAAGCTCATCTTCACAGATGTAGAGCGCATCAGCTTTTTTCAGAGCATCTTTGAGCACAGATGTAAGCTTGTCAGAATCAAGCGCTGAATAGGATGAATATTTGAAGTCGTAATCCTTTGCAGAATCCTTGGCAAGAGTTGTGATAAGGATTGAATTTGCATCTGAAGAAAAGTGTAGAGATGAAACACGCTTTGCATCGGGAAGTACTTTTCTGATAAAAGCAAACTGCTCGTCAACAGGAGTAAAGTCTGAAACACCTGTTATGTTTGCATTGGGCTTTTCACAGGATTTTACAAGCTTTGACTCGATGGGATCATAGACAGAGCAAAAGATTACAGGAATTGTGCTTGTGGCTTTCTTGGCTGCAACTGCTGCTTTTTCGCCGATAGCAAAAATAAGGTCCACTTCTGCTTCAACATACTTATTTGCTGCTTCTTTGCACTTTGTTTTACTGTCATCGCAATCGGTGAAAGATACGGAATAATAATCATTCTGGGCATAGCCTTTATCAGTAAAAGCCTTGATAAAGCCACGATAGGAACTTTCGTTTTCCTTTGTATTGTCGCTCTGGATTACACCAATTGAAAACTTTGCAGTCTTTACGGGTGTTGTTTCCTCAGGCTCGTCTGTCTGCTCACTGCAGGCACACAGAGAAAATATCATTGCAACAAGCATAATCAATGACAATATTCTTTTTTGTTTGATGGTAGATGTAAAATTCAATGTTTAATCCTCCCATTCATTTATTATATATATCAGAGATAATACATATACAGCTGACACTGAAGCATTCCGTTGTAGAGCTTTCTGCGCTTGTCCGCTTTACGACCGAAGCACTTTTCAAAGTCATCATCAGGAGTGATGACAGCATAACTCCATCCCTTCTGACGGGTAAAAACCTTACCCATTGTGCGATAGATATCTTCTGCTTCTTTAACATTGAGAAGTCGCTCACCGTAAGGAGGGTTAGTGATAAGTGTTCCTCTCTCACGCTCAACCTTGAAATCGCACAAATCCTGTTGTCTGAATTCGATGTACTCCGCAACACCTGCAATTTCTGCATTCTGTCTGGCAAGAGCAAGAGCTGCGGGGTCAATATCACTGCCTACAGCAAAGAAGTTTGCATCTATTCTCTCAAGCGAACGGGCAAGCTCACGTTCTTTTTCGAAAGTTCCTTCGGGGATACACTCCCATTTTTCTGCTGCAAAGCTTCTTTTGATACCGGGCGCAATGCCAAGAGCTTTCATTGCAGCTTCTATGACTATTGTGCCGCTTCCGCACATAGGGTCAACAACAAAATGGTCTTTTCTTACTCTGCTGAGTTCTACCATAGCTGCGGCAAGTGTTTCGCTGATTGGTGCATCGTTGGATTCTTTTCTGTATCCGCGCTTATGCAGAGAAAGTCCTGATGTATCAAGCAGAACCGAAACCTTATCTTTTCTTATAAGAAACTGAATCTGGTGGACACTTCCCTCTTCTGAAAGCCAGGAAACATTATACTTATCTCCAAGGCGCTTCGCAACGGCTTTTTTGATAATTTTCTGGCAATCGGAGATACTCATAAGCTTTGAATCAAGGCAGCTGCCTTTAACGGGAAAAGACTCATTCTTAAAGATGAAGTTCTCCCAGGGCAACTTGCTCACTCCGTCAAAAAGCTGTTCAAAAGAAGTTGCATAGAACTCACCTACAAGAATCTGCACACGCTCTGCGCAACGGAGTCTGATATTGGCTCTGGCAAGAGTGGAAAAATCGCCTGTAAATAAAGCCCGACCTGTTTCTGCACTGACATTTTCGATATCCATAAAGCGGAGCTCATTTGCAACTATTCCCTCCATACCAAAAAGGCAGGGAGCACAAAATGTTAATTTATTCATTGGTACCTCATACAAAAATCAGGCGGGGTTCGCCCGCCTGAAAATGTTTCTGTTGATTTTTAGCCGGCAGTTGAAGGTTCCAGCAAACCGTAAGCACCGTCATCCCTCACATAAACTACATTGATGCAGTCTGTGTCGGCATTCACAAACATATAGAATTTGTGACCTGTCATCTCCATCTGAAGAATTGCTTCTTCCACAGAAACGGGTTTAACGGGAATTTCTTTTTTGCGAACGATGTTGATATCCTCTTCAGCAACAGCCGGTTCGGAAACATCCATAAACAACTCATCAAGAGTACCGGTACGCAGGCGCTTGGAGAGGCGTGTTTTATGCTTGCGAAGCTGACGTGAGAGCATATCTGCTACCTTGTCAAGTGCATCGTTCATCTCTGCCATAGTGGACTCAGCTCTGTATACCATTGATCCGTCCTTGATTGTAACCTCCACAGTCTGGCGGTTTTTCTCAAGGGTTACTACAACGGTTGCCTGTGCATCGTCAGAAAAGATTTTTTCAAACTTTGAAAGCTTGCGCTCAACTCTTTCCTTAAAGTTATCTCTCAAGGTAACTTTTCTTGCAACGTAGGTAATCTTCATACAGGTACCTCCTTTGAGTAAATATTATTTTTTATTTTCTGCCGTTTCCGTTACCTCTGCGGCTGTAACCGCGGCTTTCGCCACCGCGCTTAAGGTCAGACATACGGTCCTGGCTGGATTTCTTAAATTTAGACATCATATCCTCAAAATCGGGGTTTGAAGATACTGTTTCTTCCCACACACCGTCGGGATACAGCACAGGAGGTGCTGTTTTTCTTGTTTCCTGGGGCTTACGTGCGGGTTTGCGCTGAGGCTGGGGTCTGCTGAAATCCTTGTCCTTATCCTTATCTTTATCTCTGGCCTGGAGAGCAGGGTCCTTTGCCTTCTTGATGGAAAGAGCTATCTTGGAAAAGATGCGCTCAGAATCGACGTATACCGCGATGATGAAGACCCGTGGGAAATGAATTCTCTCG
>CALEIO010000217.1 GCA_937875885.1 uncultured Clostridia bacterium
CAATGATCTTTGCATCATCGGCCATTACATTAATAACAGGAAGATTATGGCGAAGACCAACCTCAAAGTCGTTGGGGTCATGCGCAGGTGTAATTTTAACGGCACCTGTTCCGAAATCCTTTTCAACATATTCGTCTGCAACGATGGGGATTTCCCTTCCTACAAGGGGAAGAATACAGGTTTTGCCGATTAAATCTGTATAACGCTCATCCTCGGGATGAACGGCAATTGCAGTATCGCCAAGAAGTGTTTCGGGACGTGTTGTAGCGATGTTAATGTAGCGGTCGCTGTCCTTCATTTTATAACGGATATGCCAGAAATGTCCGGGCTGCTCTGAATACTCAACCTCCGCATCTGAAAGAGCGGTAGTGCAGCTTGGACACCAGTTGATGATTTTATTGCCCTTATAAATAAGTCCCTTATTATAAAGGTTTACAAAAACCTCACGAACGGCCTTGGAACAGCCCTCGTCCATTGTGAAACGCTCCCTCTCCCAGTCGCAGGAGCAGCCGAGCTTTTTAAGCTGATTTATAATGCGGTCACCGAATTTGTTTTTCCAGTCCCACACTCTTTCAAGAAACTTTTCTCTTCCTAAATCGTAGCGGGTAAGACCCTCGTTAACACGCAGATTTTCCTCAACCTTTATCTGTGTTGCAATACCTGCGTGGTCTGTGCCCGGGAGCCACAGAGCAGAATAACCCTGCATTCTCTTATAACGGATAAGAATATCCTGGAGAGTATCGTCAAGGGCATGTCCCATATGGAGCTGACCTGTTACATTTGGCGGAGGAATTACGATAGTAAACGGCTTTTTAGTTCTGTCATCAGTAGGTTTAAAATAACCTTTGCTGTTCCATTCAGCATAAATACGCTCTTCAACTTGTGAAGGATCGTAATTCTTTTCAAGTTCTTTTCTCAATAGTGCAAGTGTGTTGTCCGTTGATTTCTTTAAAACGGCACTTACATTAAGAAAATGTGGCTTTTTGTCATCGATAACACAACAGTTTGGTGAAATGCTTACTTCACAATCGGTGAATGCGTATAATGCATCCAATGTTTTGTCTGATGATACACCAGGAGCTAAATGTACAAGGATTTCTACTTTCTCAGAAGTAAGGTCTTCCACTTTGCGAATCTTGATCTTGCCTTTTTCGCTGGCTTTCACAATGGAGTCACAAACG
>CALEIO010000218.1 GCA_937875885.1 uncultured Clostridia bacterium
AAGAAGCAGCAGCTCCCGCTCTCGACCTTAATGAACTTGTTAAGAATCTCCTCGGTATTGATCTTGCAGCAGTAGCAGCAACATATGCTCCTATCGCAGCAAAGATTGAAGAATTTAAGGATACAGATACTCCTTATGTACACGACTTCGGTGTAGATGCAGGCACAAAGACATTTGCAGCAGCTCTTGCTGAAGTGCTTGCTCCCTTTGCTCCCGTAATCGACTTCATCTTCAAGGGTGAAGACCTCAAGGTTATCTATGACGATGCACAGCCCTCAATTACCATCAAGGGCTACGACGGTTATGACACTGCTATCGTACCTCTCCTCGAGGCACTTGGTGTTGACGCTCCCGCTATGGACGAAGATGATGACGCTCTCGTTGTTATCCTCAATGCAGTTCTCGGCTTACTTGAAACAGTTATCGGTACAGACGAAGAAGGCAAGCCCGTAGATGCAGTTGCAGGCATCCTCAATATCCTTCCCGGTCTGCTCTACTTCATCCAGAGTAACGGCCTTACAACAGCAGTTAATAATCTTCTCCATCCCGTATATCAGCTTCTTGATACAATCCGTCCCATCTATGAACTCGACCTCATGGAACTTCTCGGCACACTCCTTGAAGACACAGGTATCACACTTGACCTTAACAACCTCAATTTTGATTTTGTACTCGGTCTTGTTAAGAACCTTGTAGGTCTTGATCTCACAGATCTCGGCGTGCTTATCGCAGACGTATGCAAGGTAGCAGTTGTAGATTACACATCAGAAAGCTCACTTATCGGCAAAAACGGTAAGAAGGGTGCTTATACAGAATTCTTCGACGGCACAGACCTTGTAGCAGTTATCATCAACTTTGCACTTGACTGGGCAAGAAATCAGAATAACGTAGATGCACTTGCAGCAGTTATCGGCGGCGACGATGCAGAACTTACCGCTCAGGTTAAGGAATACATCGCAGGCGCATATGCTCTCATCGCAGGCATCGAGCCCGAATATGATGATATCAACTGGGCATACAAGTTCCCGAACGGATTTGATGAGTCTATCTTCTCATCAGGTATTTCAATAGCTCCCACAATCGAATCACTCAACTATCCCACAGACTGGACAGAAGAAACAGCTCAGTATCTTGATGAAAATCTCAACACTCTTATCAATGCAGCTCTCAAGCTCGCAGGTGTTGAAGGTACTCTCAGCGATATGCTCAAGAGCAAGATCAATATCTTCACAGGTGCAAACCTCAACAAGCTTGTAACTCTTCTTACAGATCTTCTTGGCGAGCTCGACGCTGAAATCGTTAATGCAGCAGGCAAACTTATCGGTGCTGACCTCGACGCTCTCAGAGCTTATAAGGTTGACGATGAAGCTACATTCACAACAGTTGCATTCGCTCAGGAACTCGCTAAGATTCTCGGCGTAATTCCCGAAGTTACTGATCTCGTATTCTTCGAAGGCGACTTCACACTCTTCAACAAGGCTGACGGTTCAGTAGCAGTTACAATCAAGGGCGGCAGAGGCTACGCTAAGGGTCTTGCTCCCATTCTTGAAGCACTCGGCTGTAAGGATCTTCCCGCAGAGGAGGATGCCTGCATCGGCTATCTGCGCAATCAGGTGGCCCTGATCCAGCCGAAGATCATCGTCTGCCTGGGCCGCATCGCGGCGAAAAAGCTCATCGACCCGGATTTTCGCATCACCCGCCAGCATGGCCAGTGGTTCAGGCGGGGGGATTTCTGGATGATGGCGACATTTCATCCCAGTGCCCTCCTGCGGGATGTGAGCAAGCGGCCGGAGGCCTTTGACGACCTCATGAGCCTGCGCGCGAAGATGAAGGAGCTGGGCCTGTGAAGCATCAAAACATCGACGACCTGCCCCGGAAGCACAAGCGCGGGGCCGAGGGCTATGAATTTACCCGCCGGGACTTCCTGGCGGTCCACGAGGCCAATACCCTGGTCCGGGTCTACGAGCTCCCGCCGGGAAAGTCGGCGTATCCGTACCACTACCACCTGAAAAATGAGGAGACCTTCTTCATTCTGCGGGGCGAGGGCCTGCTTCGCACCCCGGAGGGGGAGCGGGCGGTCAAAGCCGGGGACCTGTTATTCTTTCCCGCCGGAGAGGACGGGGCCCACAAGCTGACCAACACATCCCAGTCGGAGATGCTGGTCTATCTGGATTTTGATATCGTCCACGATCTGGATGTGACCATGTACCCCGATTCCGGCAAAATCGGCATCTGGGGCATGGATACCAACAAGATCTACCGCATCGGGGACGATGTGGATTATTACGAAGGAGAATGAGATATGACCGGTGAAGAATTTGTCCGCCTTTGCTTTGAAGAAAAGGAATCCATCCTGAGCGAATACTGCTCCCCGGAAACGGAATCGACCGTTGGCGCGATGGTCAGAGAGCTGGTCCGTGCCGGTGAGGATCAGGAAACGCTGCATAAGCTTCTGGATCTTGTTCTGACTGAGAACTGGTACAGAATGCTCCTGGCCCTGGATGGAAGCGCCTCCCTGGGCGGCGAGCAGATGACCTATGAGGTCCGGGACGAGGATGGCAACATCCTGAACGAATGCGGCGAGCTGGAAGCCGCCGCATGGGAAGTGTTCATGGAAAATGATGATTGAATGACAAAAACCTCCGCGTGAGCGGAGGTTTTTAAGTTTCTGGGAATTTACTCAATTCTTACTTTTGCATTTACGATATGGAATACCACAACAATGTCCTCATCCGTGGGATTTTCCATGGCAATACCAATTTTGTACCATGCTCCTTTTTCTGCATCAATCAGCATGGGTTCTCCCTTGGGGAAATTTGTACATTCATAGACAT
>CALEIO010000219.1 GCA_937875885.1 uncultured Clostridia bacterium
AAGCTCGTGCTGACAGGGAGCAACCTCGTTGTGCTCTGTCTTTGCAAGTACGCCAAGCTTCCACAGCTCCTCGTCAAGCTCTGCCATAAATGCAGCAACACGGGGTTTGATGGCACCAAAGTAGTGGTCATCCATCTCCTGTCCCTTGGGGGGACGTGCGCCGAAAAGTGTTCTGCCTGTGTACATCAGGTCGCGGCGCTGTGTGTACATATCTTTATCTATAAGGAAATATTCCTGCTCTGCACCAACTGTAGCGTAAACGTGGTTTACGTCCTCTCTGCCGAGAGCTTTCAGAAGTCGCAGGGATTCTGTAGAAATTCTCTCCATAGAGCGGAGCAGAGGAGTTTTTTTGTCAAGCACTGCACCTGTGTAGGAGCAGAAAACTGTGGGGATATAGAGAGTATTGCCCATTACAAATGCATAGGATGTGGGGTCCCAGGCTGTGTAACCTCTTGCTTCGAATGTAGCGCGGATGCCGCCAGAGGGGAAGCTGGAAGCGTCAGGCTCACCCTTGATGAGCTCTTTGCCTGAAAACTCCATAAGTACCTTGCCCCCGTCAGCAGGTGTAATGAAGCTGTCGTGCTTCTCGGCTGTGATGCCTGTCATGGGTTGGAACCAGTGGGTAAAGTGTGTGCAGCCAAGGCTCATAGCCCAGTTCTTCATAGCGTCTGCAACTGCATTTGCCACAGAGCTGTCAAGATGCTCGCCGTTATCGATGGTACTTTTGAGTGCAATGTAAACATCTGTGGGAAGGAACTTTTTCATTGCCTCATCGTTGAATACCATACAACCGAAAAACTCAGGAATTGTCTTCATAAAATCTCTCCATAAAAAATAAGAATACAGAATAACTATAACATTTTATAGCAGTTTGTCAATAATATGTCAGCCTATGTTTGCAAATTCAGAAGATTTCTTATTTTTCCGTATTGTAAAGGCGTGTTTTTTGTGATATTATATAACAAATCAAAAAGATTTTTCCGCACAAAGGAGTTGCGCTTGATGTTCATAACATTTATTGTGCTTCTGATACTTTTTCTTATATTATCTGTGCTTTCCTTTATGGGCAAACTCACAGAATTTATCACAGGCAGTCAGATAAAAGAAAATACCGAAAACATCTACAATCAGCGCAGAGCAGGTAACTTTATCGGAGTTATTATGAGTCTGATGGTTGTGGCTACAGGCTTTGGTATGCTGGGTTTTCTGCTTACATCTGCAAGATGGCTCATCATTGCCGCACCCCTTACCTTTATTGCGGTGCTTGTGTTTGCAATTGTATTCATCAATACCCAGGACAGATTTGTAGATGAAAAGGCAAAAGACAAAGATTAAACAGAAAACATAGAAACAAAAAAGGACGCTCACAAATGTGAACGTCCTTAATTTTATGTACTTTTATGTGTTTAAGTGTGATTTATCAGAATGCACACTTCTCTGTAAGGTATGCTGCAAGGTCTGCGATAGGCATTCTTACCTGCTCCATTGTGTCACGGTCACGAACAGTAACACAGTTATCCTCCAGAGAGTCGAAGTCGTAGCAGATTGAGAAGGGAGTACCGATCTCATCCTGACGGCGGTAACGCTTGCCGATAGAACCTGCATCGTCAAATTCAACGGGGAAGTACTTGGAAAGCATATCTGCAACCTCTTCTGCTTTCTCGGAAAGCTTCTTGGAGAGGGGGAGAACTGCTGCCTTGAAGGGAGCAAGTGCAGGATGCAGACGAAGAACAACTCTTGTGTCGCCCTTTTCTTCATCAACTTCAAAAAGCGAATACTCTTCAAGCATTTCCTTTACAACGGATATCTTTTCGATAGATTCACCCTGAAAAAGGTTTGCAATAAAGCTACTTACAGATGTTGTTACAAAAAAAGTAATAAGCGCTGTTATAATTATGGTAAATATCTTCTTATATCTTCAAGCAGAGGGGATAATATGCTTCCTGCTATTCTGCAGGGCACATGGTGCAAGGACTATAAGGCTCCATGGCACTGCGATTATCATACCAACATT
>CALEIO010000220.1 GCA_937875885.1 uncultured Clostridia bacterium
ATACAGGTCGGAGTAAAGCGACGGGGACGATCTCTGCAGGAAAGCCCAACTTCTGCGCTAAAGGACTTACTGCTTTTGTGAGTGCTTCCACAGCACCGCTTGACCGCAGCATAGTTACAGCAGTGATAAGTCCTATCAGGGTGGGAGCAATCATATATCCAGTGGCAAGTCCCTCTTTTGCTCCTGCGAGAAATGCATCAAACACCCCGACCTTTTTGTACAGGCCGAAAGCAATGAAGATTACCACCACCAAAGGTATTGTTATTTCCATATTCCGCAACTCCGTTGTGTAAGATTCTGATTTCTGTTTTCTGCAAAAAGCTTTGCAATGGTGACGCCTGCTACAAGTGCGGCTATGGATGCCACCCACACGCAGGGGAGGATATCCAGAGGGCTTTTGCTGCCGTAAGTTTTTCTGTAAGCAGCAAGAGTGGTGGGCAGAAGTTGCAAAGATGCTGTGTTCATCACCACAAAAATCAGCATATAGTCAGAAGCGGTATCTTTGCAAGTGTTGAGCTTTTGCAATTCTTTCATAGCAGCCAGACCAAAAGGAGTTGCAGCGTTGCCGAGTCCCAGCAGATTTGCGCTTATATTAAGGCTTATGTAGTGCATAGCGGGGGAGTCCTTGGGCAGTCCTCTGAATAGAAGTCTCAGCAATGGTGAAAAGAGCCTTGAGAGCAGATTGGTAATTCCCGAACGGTTTGCAATTTCCATCATTCCTTGCCAGAAGCACATTATGCCCAGAATGCTTACAAGCAGATTTACAGCATCGGTTGCTCCCTCAAGCACCGAAGAGGAAAGCTCCGATATTCTGCCTGTGAAAATGGCGCAGATAAGGCTTACAAGCATCATTCCTGCCCAGATATAGTTCATCAATTTTTGTTCACCGTCCTTTGGGATAAACGCAGTATGTGTTGACAAATATGGTAGTATTTGGTAGAATGCTGTTGTACAAAACAGAAGGGTGGGAGTGTATATGAAAGCAGCGGGTTACCTTGTGAGAGTAGATAATCTGGGTCGTATTGTTATCCCTGGGAGAATCAGACGTGCTCTGGACCTTCACAATGATTCCTGTCTTGAACTTTTCACAGAAGAGGACAGAATCATTATGCGCCGCTATCAGGCGGTGTGTGCTTTTTGCGGCAGTGAAGATAACCTGACAGAGCACAACGGAAAACACATTTGTGCCGCTTGTCTTGAGGCAATCAATAAAGGCAACAGATGATTTTTTTCGGTAAATTTAACCGATTTAATCTTTTTGCTTGACAACCTCATTCAAATATATCATTATTAGAATGTAAATATGATAAATCCAAGTAGTTTGCAGGAGGCTTCTTATGGTACGTATTGATAAAGAAAATTATTATCTCGATATAGCTGAAACTGTTCTGGAGAGAGGTACTTGCCTCAGACGTAATTTCGGCGCAATTATTGTTAACAACGATCAGATTGTATCCACAGGTTACGTGGGTGCTCCCCGAGGCAGAAAGAACTGCATCGATCTGGGTCATTGTGTGCGCGAAAAATACAACGTGCCCCGTGGTGAGCGTTACGAGCTCTGCCGCAGCGTTCATGCCGAGCAGAATGCCATCATCCAGGCGGCGAAGCTGGGCGTATCCATTGACGGGGCGACCCTCTACTGTACCCATCAGCCCTGCAGCGTTTGCGCCCGCATGATCATCAACGCAGGTATCAAGCGCGTGGTGTACCAGGAAGGCTACCCGGATGACTTCACCCTGGAGCTGTTTGCGGAAGCCGGCATCCAGCTGGAGCGCTTCCAG
>CALEIO010000221.1 GCA_937875885.1 uncultured Clostridia bacterium
CGGAGCCTTTTGTATATCCGACACGCGGAAGTAACATACGACCCAATTTTCCGGACAACCTGCTGCAATTAAATTCAAAGAGAAGCTTGAAGCGTTAGGTCTTAAATCATTTGTACAATACATTATTGAAGGTTACCCCTACAACGTGCAACACATTGTAAGTGACAACGGCTTTGGTAAAAACGATTACATTGAAACCTCAAGACCTCTTGTTGTAATTACAGCGCCGGGTCCCGGCAGCGGTAAAATGTCCACCTGCCTTTCTCAGCTTTACCACGAAAATGCCCGCGGTGTTAAGGCAGGCTACGCAAAATTTGAAACCTTCCCAATTTGGAATTTACCGCTTAAGCACCCTGTAAACTTGGCTTACGAGGCAGCAACCGCAGACCTTAACGACGTTAATATGATTGACCCCTACCACCTTGAAGCATATGGTGAAACAACCGTTAACTACAACCGTGACGTTGAGGTATTCCCCGTTTTAAACGCTATGTTTGAAAGAATAGAGGGTGTAAGCCCTTACAAATCTCCCACAGATATGGGCGTTAATATGGTAGGGCATTGCATCTTTGACGATAAGGCAGTCTGCGCCGCCGCCCAGCAGGAAATTATCAGACGTTACTACTCTGCAATGTGCGCTTTCCGCAAAGGCGATTCAGAAAAAGACGTTGCCCTGAAGCTCGAACTTCTTATGAAGCAGGCAGGACTTTCTGCAGAACAACGTCCCGTTATAGGAGCCGCCCTTGCAAAAGCAGAGTCCACAGGCGAGCCCGCTGCAGCCATTGAGATGCCCGACGGCACCATCATCACAGGCAAAACATCCGCTCTGCTTGGTGCTTCCTCTGCCGCAATCCTCAATGCTCTTAAGTATCTGGGAAATATCGATGACGAAATCCACCTGATTTCCCCCACAATCATCGAGCCTATCCAGAAACTCAAGGTAGGACATCTTGGCAACCGCAACCCCAGACTCCACATCGACGAGGTGCTCCTTGCTCTTTCCATCTGTGCCGCTACAGACGAACTTGCACAGAAAGCTCTGGACCAGCTCCACAAGCTTACAGGATGCGAAGCTCACGCAACCGTTATACTTGCAAGTACAGACGAAAAAATGTTCAAAAAACTGGGTATGAACCTTACCTGCGAGGCAAACTACCAGACCAAAAAACTTTATCACGTATAAACAAATCAATCTATTGTAAATGCCGACAGATAAACCCTGTCGGCATTATTATTTCAACCACTTTTTATTTTGATAAACCGATTGATAAAATCATATCTTTCTGCTATATTTATTATATCAATGAAAACGGAGGCTTTTTTTATGAAAAGAATCAAACGAATCGGCTCTACACTGCTGATTATGTTACTCATCCTCTGCATTCAGCTTTCAACTGTGGCATTTGCCGCGCCTGCGCCTGAAGCTGTTGGCGACGATGAAATCCCCTTTGAGGTAGGCGACATTCTGTATTATTATGTCGACCTGAAATCTCCCTATGCAATCAGCGATCTGACGGGCACAGTAAGATTCAACGAAGACGAAGTTCAGATTCTGGACTACGACAACATTATGCCCTATCTTGATAATCAGTATGAACCTCCTCAGGAATATACACAGAATGCTAACGGAATCCAATGCCGTGCAACAGCCCGCGACGATATGCCCGAGGGCTTTGACTTCAGCGGCGGCGAAAGATTTCTTATGATCAAATTCAAGCTTCTGCGCAAAGTTATTCCCGAAATGAGTTTTTTCTTTGATTATGCAAAAGCACCCAATGGCACACAGCTTGTATTTGCCGATCTTATTTTCGAACCCGGTATAGAAACAGAAACCACTATGCAATTTGCACCCGATGGTCTGATTCCCCTTTCAACCTGCGACATCACTCTGGACCAGACTCACTTTGTTTATGACGGAACAGAAAAGCAGCCCGAAATTACAGTAAAGCACGGTATGAGCACCCTTGTACCCGGCACAGACTACATCTGGGCTTATGAAAATAATGTAAATATCGGTACAGCAAGTGTTCATATCATTCCCCTGGGCAACACCTACGGCGGCTTTGAGATGGTAAACTTTACTATCGGTGCAACAGATACTCCTACCCGCTTTATTGAAAACTGTGAAATCATTATGGAACAGACAACCTACACATATACAGGTGAGGCCATCGTTCCCGAAATCATTGTAAAAGACGGAGATAAAACACTGAGTCAGGGTCTTGATTACATTCTTTCATTTACCCCCGACAACGTAAACGTGGGCACCTGCACAGTCAACATCACAGGTTTCTTTAACTACTCAGGTAGTGTCAGCAGAACATTCGAAATTGTTTCTGCTGAAACTGAAAAGATATCCATTGCCGACTGCGATGTAACAATGGATAATACCTTCTACTACACAGGCTCCGAAATAAGACCTGAAATCTCTGTTTCCCTTAACGGAACACAGCTTGTAGCAGGAACCGACTACACTCTTTCATTCAAAGACAACATCGAGCCCGGTACTGCAACAGTTGTGATAGCAGGCAAAGGAAACTATACAGATTATAAATCTGTTGATTTCACTATCATCAAACAGGTTTCCATCAAGGACTGCACAATTACTCTGGACAAATCAACATACACTTATGAGGGCAAAGAAATTGAGCCCGTTGTAACTGTTAAGTACGGCAACACAATACTCACAAAGGGCACCGACTATACTGTTTCCTACAAAGCAAACGATGGTGTAGGTACCGGTTGTGTAACAGTTTCAGGTATGGGTGACTATACCGACACAGAAAACGTTTACTTTACAATTACAGAACCCGAGGTTAAGCTCATTTCCCTAAACGATTGTACAGTTACTCTGGATAAAACCGTGTTCACTTATGACGGAAAAGCAAAAGAACCTGCTGTAACAGTAAAGCACGGCAGCACTACTCTTACAAAAGGTACAGACTACTCTGTTTCCTACAAGAACAACACAAATGCAGGTACAGCATCCGTAACTGTTACAGGTCTTGGTAACTACACAGACTCCGTAACCAAGACATTCTCCATCCAGGCACCTCAGAAAGAGGAATTCACCTGGGGTACAGACAACTGGAACTTCAACAACTCTGCTCCCAAGTACTTCCCCAAAACTACATACAGACAGCACATCAGCGCAGAGTACCTTGAAGTTCTCAAGTCAAATCTGACAAACACAGAATACTATGTAATCAATGATTCAGGCTCTGCCTGGCTTGACAATATGTTTGGCGGCTCCTGCTACGGAATGAGCTCCCTTACTCTTATTGCAAAAGCAGGCCTTTTCCCCTTTGCAAGCTACCAGTCAGGTGCGGTAAAACTCACAGACCTTGCTGCTCCCGTTGACAACAAAGAGGTAAGCTCTCTGGTTACATACTACCAGATGCTTCAGGTTAAGGATCAGGCTCAGCAGCAGTACAGAACCCGTCCCGGCAACACTCACGAAGAGAACATCAAGGATATTCTCTCCACACTCGACAACAACACTCTCTGCCTTATCGGCTTCAAAAAAGCAGGCTGGGGTGGTCACGCTATTGTTGCTTACGGTTACGAATACGGCAGCTGGACTTTTGACGGCGTAACCTATGACGGATGCATCAAAATCTGCGATCCTAACA
>CALEIO010000222.1 GCA_937875885.1 uncultured Clostridia bacterium
TGGCACAAGTTCCTTTATGATATAGGTGTAGTTCCTTGTGAGGAACCTTATGCAAAGAGAACTGCACAGGGTCTTATTCTTGGTCCCGACGGTGTTAAGATGAGTAAATCAAGAGGTAATGTTGTAGATCCCAACGAAGTTGTAGATGTTTACGGTGCAGACGTACTTCGTACATACGTATTGTTTATGGGTGACTATGAGCAGGCTGCTCCTTGGTCTGAAAGCTCAATGAAGGGATGTAAGAGATTTATCGACAGAATCTGGAATCTCCAGGATATTCTTACAGAGGGCGATGAATTCTCTGCTGACCTTGAATCTGCATTCCATAAGGCAATCAAGAAAGTAACAGAAGATATTGAAGGTCTTAAGTTCAACACTGCTATTGCAGCACTTATGACTCTCATCAATACAATCTATACAAAGAACTCCATCAACAAAGCAGAGCTTAAAGCATTCCTGCTTCTGGTAAATCCCTTTGCACCTCACGTAACAGAGGAAATCAACAGCGTTGTATTTGGCACAGATACTCTCCTTGCAGAGACAAAGTGGCCTGAATTCGATGAATCCAAATGCAAAGATGAAACCATTGAGATTGCCGTTCAGGTTAACGGCAAAATCAAAGCAAGACTTAACGTACCTGCAGAAGCAGAGCAGGATGAGGTTCTTAAAATGTGCCATGCAGACGAGAGTGTTAAGGCTGCAATCGGCGAAATGAACGTAATTAAAGAGTTCTACGTAAAGGGCAAACTCGTTAATATTGTTGTTAAACCTTAATTATTTCGACAAAAAAACGAAATTCTTCTGTTTTTTCTATTGACAGAGCTTGTTTATTTATGTATAATATCAAAAGTATTTGTGATAATCCCGTAATTTAGATGGGAGGGAAGAAAGATGGCAGAAGTTAGATTAAAAGAGAATGAGTCCCTTGAAAATGCTTTGAGAAGATTCAAGAAGCAGTGTGCAAGAGCTGGTGTTATTGCCGAGGTACGTAAGAGAGAGGCTTATGAGAAGCCCTCTGTAAAGCGTAAGAAGAAATCCGAAGCAGCTCGCAAGCGCAAGTATAGGTAATCTCATAGGCGGACAGCTTTGTACTGTCCGCCTTTTCATTTTATTTCAAAGGAGCTTTTCAATTATGTTTAATGCTAGAATTGATAAAATATCAGAAAACCTTGTTGACAACCAGGCTGCACTTATTACATCTGACATCAGTATTACTTATCTTACAGGCTTTCAACATTCCGAGGGTTTTGTATTAATCACAAAAGATAACAGCTATTTCCTTATTGATTTCAGATATGCAGAAGCTGTTCAGAAGGCTGTCAATCATATGGATATCGTTATGTTCAGCACAGCTTTTGATTCTATCAACGAACTTATAACAAAACACAATTTAAGTGAGATTTTAGTTGAGGATTGTGCAGTTACTCTGTCCGCATATAACGGATTCAAAGAAAAACTTAATGCAGAAATAGTAAATACACCAGAGCTTTCAAAACTCATCACAGAATCACGTCTTGTAAAAACAGCTGACGAAATCGAGAAACTTCGCACAGCACAGAAAATTGCCGAAAAAGCATATTTAGAAGTTCTCAATTTCGTAAAGCCCGGAATCACTGAAAAAGAGATTGCAGCACGTCTTGAATTCCTTATGAAAATGAACGGGGCAGAGCGCGTAGCATTTGACCTTATCACCGTTACAGGCAAGAAAACATCCTTGCCTCACGGCGTACCCGCAGATGTTGCAGTACAGTCAGGTGATTTTGTTACATTTGATATAGGTGCTGTATATGATGGTTACCACAGCGATATGACCCGTACCATTGCTGTTGGCTCTGTTACAGATGAACAAAGAGAGATTTATGATATTGTTCTCAAAGCACACCTTGCAGGTCTTGATGTAGTAAAAGCAGGTGTTTCAGGCTTTGATGTAGATAAAGCACCCCGAGATATTATCACAGAAGCAGGCTACGGCTCATTCTTTGGTCACGGTACAGGTCATGGTGTAGGACTTGAAATTCACGAAGCGCCCTATGCCAACACACGTTACACAGGAATCCTTAAAGAGAATATGACTCTCACTGTTGAGCCCGGCATTTATCTTCCCGATAAATTCGGCGTAAGAATCGAAGATACCGTTTTAGTAACTAAAGATGGCTACGAATCCTTTGCAACTATTGCGAAAGATTTATTAATTCTCTAATTGGTATTGACAATATAAAGGTATTTTTTGTATAATATTCAAGGAAATTTGCGGTTTACCCGTATAAACAATTATTTTGGAGGAATCATTTATGATATCTGCAGGCGATTTTAGAAATGGCGTTACTTTCGAAATGGACGGTCAGGTAGTTTCCATCGTTGAGTTCCAGCACGTTAAGCCCGGTAAAGGCGCTGCTTTTGTTAGAACTAAGATCAGAAACGTAATCACAGGCTCCGTTATTGAAAAGACTTTCAATCCTAACGATAAGTATCCCACAGCATTTATTGAGAGAAGAGATATGGAGTACAGCTACAGCGATGGCGACCTCTACTACTTTATGGACACAGAAACATGGGAGCAGATTCCCATCAATGAGAGCATTCTCGGCGACTCTTTCAAGTTCGTAAAGGAAAACATGGTTTGTAAGGTTCTTTCTTACAAAGGTAATGTTTTCGGCGTAGAACCTCCCACATTCGTTGAGCTCGCTGTTGCTCAGACAGATCCCGGTTTTGCAGGCAACACAGCTACTAACGCTCTTAAGCCCGCAACTCTTGAAACCGGTGCAACCATCAAGGTACCGCTCTTCATCAACATCGGCGATGTTCTGAAGATCGACACCAGAACCGGCGAATATCT
>CALEIO010000223.1 GCA_937875885.1 uncultured Clostridia bacterium
CCACATAGGGCAGGTTGCGGTAGCCCTCGTTGAAGTCCAGACCGTAGCCCACCACAAACTCGTCGGGCACTTCAACACCTATGTAATCAACGGGAATCTCTACCACTCTGCGCTCGGGTTTGCTCAGAAGTGTGCAGATTTTTACGCTTGCTGCGTTCTTTGCCTGGAAATATTTTGTAAAAAAGCTGAGGGTGTTACCGCTGTCGATAATATCCTCGATAATAAGAATATCCTTGCCGTCCAGGGGCTGGGAAACGTCCTTGATGATATTAACTCTGCCTGAAGATGATGTACCTGCGCCGTAGCTGGAAGCACAGATAAAGTCGATGGAGCAATCAAGAGTGATTTCCTTCATCAGGTCGGACATAAACATAACGCTGCCCTTGAGAAGACCAATGAGAATAAGATTCTTACCCTTGTAGTCTTCGTTGATTCTTGCTGCAAGATCCTTTACGATCTCATGAATTTTTTCCTCACTTAAAAGTACGCTTGCACAATCCTTATGCATTTTGACCCACATCCTTTTTGAATATATAAATACCATTCTGATTATCCTTTGAAACAGCACCCAAGGCAGAAACCCCTATATGTTCTGCCCATAGCACCACGCTGCCTTTTGCAACAACAAGGCTGTTGCTGCGAAGCTCCGCAGGAATTTTCAGTTCGTTCTGAAGTTTTCGCAGGGATTTTGTAACTCCACGCTTAAGCGGAGTGAAGGTGTCCCCCTCTCTCCTTGTGCGCAGTACCGCACCATCTATCTTATCACAAGCTACCGAAGAACTTGTTAGCTTTCTGTAAACAATTTCCTCACAGCTTAAAATCTCTGTGCCGAAATCTCTGCCGAAAAGAGAAAAATCCACATTTTCGTCAAAGGGAAGTTCTGCTTCCTTGCAGTTTTCTTCAGCTGCAACAATACGGAAAATTCCCTGTGTGCACACAGCAGTTTTCCCCTTGGGAAGCATTACGCTGCCACCTTGTGAGAGCACCTGTCTGCAAAGGGCAAGGTGTCGGTTTTCGCACCCTGCACCGCTTTGTTCAATGATAAGTGCAAGAGCATAGTCCAGCACTGCTCTGTGCAGTTTTAGGAGTTTGCCTGCATCGTAGCCGTAATTACAGCTTGCATCCTCAAGTGCCTGCAAGGCTGTATGCTGCATAAAGTCATCCACATTTATAAGGTCTTCACGAAGCCTTCTGAAGCTCTGGTGAAAGCCATCGCTTACAGACCGAAGTGGCGGCAAAACAGAAAGTCTTATTTTATTACGTTTGCACACATCTTCAGAAAAATTCGTGCTGTCCTGTACAAAGGACAGGTTATTTTCTGCGCAGTATGCCTCCACCTCTTCTCTGGAAACCTCCAGCAAAGGGCGTATAATTTCTCCCCTTTTGAAGGGAATGGAGCACAACCCGTGGAGTGATGTACCCCTTGCAATATTGAAAAGCATAGTTTCTTCGCTGTCGGAGAGTGTATGAGCTGTGGCAATCTTTGCCCCGGATTCATCGGAAAGTTTTCTGAAGAATTCATACCTTACATCTCTTGCACAGAGCTCAATGCTCTGACCTCTTTCCTTGGAAAGAGCACCTACGTCCTCTGTGTGCACAAAGAGCTTTACACCCTTTTGAGCGCACAGATTGCGGACAAAAGCTTCGTCAGAGTCGGACTCTGCTCCGCGGAGCCTGTGATTCACATGAGCCGCCATAAGGGTAAGTCCCCCAAGCTCATCTGAAAGCTCCAGAAGGATATTAAGAAGAGAAACGGAGTCCGCTCCCCCCGAAAGTGCAACTATGATTTTATCGCCTTTTTCAACAGAACACTTTTCTTTGAGCGTTCTGAGCACTGTGTTATTCACGACCTGCCTCCACAGCGGTGAATCTCATAAACTGACCCTGCCAGTGGAGTTTAACAGGCTTTGCCTCACCGTGACGGTTCTTTGCAACAAGGCACTCTGCAGCGTTCTGGTCTGCTGTGGGAGAAGCCTCGGGTGTGCCCTCCTTTGAGTAGTAACCCTCGCGGTAAAGGAAGAGTACAATATCAGCATCCTGCTCGATAGAACCTGAATCTCTCAGGTCTGATAGCTGGGGACGGTGGTCAGTACGCTGTTCACTTGCTCGGGAAAGCTGAGAAAGACAGATTACGGGAACATTGAGCTCTTTAGCCATAATCTTCAGGTTTCTTGTAATTTCAGAAATCTCCTGAACTCGGTT
>CALEIO010000224.1 GCA_937875885.1 uncultured Clostridia bacterium
GATTGTCTTTGTGATTTTGATAGCATAATCGCTGAGATATATGTCACGGCTGTCAATGAGATTTTCTGCAATTTCATCAATATCGCTGTCTGTAAACAGACGCTCAAAGCAAAGAAGAACAGCCTGCTCTCTCATTTTATATCTGGAGATATTGTTACGGTCTGCTGCAGGGTCAGCTGTGATTTCTTCTGCTACCTGCTCAGAAATAATATTCTCCGCTAATTCCTCATTAACATTGTTAATGTTCTGATTTTCGTTCATCATTATCGCTCCAATCAAAGTTATTAGAATCCAATGTAAATTATATCACAAATCAGCAAAATTGCAATGTTTTGCGACAAGTTTACAACAAAAAAAGCGGTGAATTAACACCGCTTTAAAAACTTATGCTTCCACAATATTTATATTTTCAAAAGGCAGGTCTGCTGCCTCATCAACACAAGCTTTTATGATGAGAGCAGAATTATCTTTCATTTGTGACTCGGGCACAATTACTGTGCAGGATGTTTCGGTTAATGTACACAGACACTCTGAGAAACCTTTTGCCTTTATGGTGGTTTCTATTCTGTTCTGACTCAGGACAATATCCTCTAAAGTTGAGAGTTGTTCTACAGCTTCTTCTTTTGCTTCATCTGACGAATCAGAAAGCTCCAGCGCCTGCTTTGCAAGGGTTATCATTTCATCCTGAACACGTTGTCTTTCTGCTCTGGATGATGCAAAAAACTCAGCCTGTTCCTGTGATAAATCACCTATCTGTGACGATGCAGTTGCACTCACCTGCATTTCGTCATCCGATGAACCTGCCTGTGAGCTTACATACGTAGCCACTCCAAGCTCCCTTGTAGAATTGACGGCTGTTGACTGACCTGCACCTGTAAGCTGCCAATTAATATACACAGCAGAAGACAAAGCAAGTACAAGAGCTGCCAGAACAAAATGACGTTTTTTGAATTTCATATTTACCTCCATATTATGTCAGTTTTGAAATACAGACTTCAGTTCTTGAGATACCCAGAACTGTAGTCAGAAGTTCCGTTATTCTTTCGGACACTACAGCTGAATCTCCCCCATCGCATGCAACCACCACACCCCGGATAGAAGGTTCGTTCACCTTTTGAAGAGTTTTGCCGTCGTCCAGATATACATACTCGTATGAATTTTGCAAAGTAAGCAAGACTTTCACATCTCCTGCTCCCTCTACACTCTCAACCATATCTTTAATTTCATCCGTAAGCACAGCCTGATAATCCGATGTATCAAAGCTACCTACATTTGTATCATCCTGCTTACCGAAATTACTGCTAAAAAATATCAACACTATTGCCACTAATCCGACAACTACGAAAATCGTTCTGCCTTTATCTGACACCATAAGGTCTTTAAGGGAATTCTTGATTTTATTACTCATTGTTAAGCTCCGTTACATTTGGAATTACTCCTAAATTTGAACAAATCAGATTTTTTATCTCATCAGTCTGTGAAGAATATGTTTTATTCAAATATATATTCAACTCTTTGATTTTTATTACAGAATCAGCATCATAGGACAGTATTGTTCTGATCTCGGAATCCGTAATCCCCTTTGCAAGCAGTAAAGTATTTACATAATCATTCAGATATTCAGCTGCTAGTTTTGCTACTTCCTCATCTGTTTTCAGCTGTATTTTATCAGTTATCGATTCATCACACACATTATGCTTATAAGATTCTCTGAATTCATTTACAAGAGATGTAAATGGTGCAATCAATGAACACACAGCAAAGACGGATATCACAAGAGTCATAATCTTTTGTGTTGATCCATAGGGCGAGATAATTCTCAACACCGAGCAGACAATAAGGCAACAACAAAGTGAAGCAGCACAAACATATACAGATTCTGTCACTGGCTGTAACCTCCTGCTGTAATTATCAGCGCTGTAGATATTATGAACAAGGCCATTATACAGAGCAAAACTGCAAGCAAAACACTGATAACGGTTGAGATGCCGCTTAACATTCTTCCCGGCAAATCAAGGGAAAGCATCTGGGAAAAGGTCTTGCTTACACTAAGCAAAAAGCTCCATAACGTAAGCCGCAGAACGATTGGCAAAAACACTAAAGTAACAGCAAATATGACAAAGACACCCAAACCGTTTTTCAGGATGTTAATACTACCCTGTACAGTTTTATAGGCCTCTGACAAAGCAGCACCCACAACCGGAATAAAAGATGACATAGTAAACCTGACAGCTCTGGTGGATACACTATCAATAGAAGTAGAAATCAATGTTTTGAATGTAAGCAGCGCTGAAAAAATTGTGAAAGAAAAGGACAATATCCATTTAATTGTTTTTGCAAACAAATCTGTCAGACTATTAAGCCTTACCTGGGGTACAACCGCGCTGCAGACGCTAACTCCCAAAAACACATTAAGCATAGGCACAATAAGTTTTGCAGATAGTTGAGCAATTCCCTCCGCCGCAAAAATCATCAAGGAATAATATCCAGCACCACTTAAAGCTTTTCCGCAGGATACCAGAACTGCAAACATAATCGGTACAAACATAAGCATAAACTCCGAAGCTGTTACCACTGCTCTGCCTGCAGAATCTATAACTCCCGTCACAGGTACCACCATAACCCCTGCTATACACAAGCCACTTACAACAGCCAACACATCTTTCATCATTCCACCTGTGACAGTTTGCGAAAAGCTCTCTGATAGAGAATACAATAGTAAAACCGCTAAAATCACACTCATGGATGATAACACATCTGAAAACTGATTGCTTATTATCCCGATTATTTCTTTTGCAACAGAGTTAAAACTCACATTGTCCAACACATCAACATCACTTGTAACTCCAATGTTTTTGAGTGATTTTCTTACATCCTCTGGTAGATTATCGTAGAGTTCTTTTACACCTAGGGTTTCGGATAAATCATCTGCATACTGAAGACTTGCATCAACCGATGAGTTGTCTGTTTCTGCACCTACTGACACCACAGAAAAAAACACAAAAATAATTGCAACAACCACAGACATAAGCTTACTCATTAAATTCCTCCTGACAAATTCAGGACCAGACCGAGAAAGTCATTAAACATTGGCACAGCCGATATCAGCACACAAACTCTGCCTGCAGTGAGTACTATATTTGACAAAGCTGTCTGGGATGCATCTTTGCAACAATCACAGGTAAACTCGGTTAAAAAGCAGATTCCTATGCATTTGAGCATAACTTTTATGTACTCAGAATTTACATTCGTGCCTGTGAATATATTCTTTAGTCCTGCAAAAGAAGCAGAAATATGAGCTAATATGCATAAAAGTATTACTATAACAGCAAAAACAGAAAGGAGAAACGCATATTCTGCATTGTGTTTTTTCAGCACAACTGTCAGCATTGCGGCCAACACACCACAACCGCACACAAGAATTATGTTCAAAATCCAAACACCCTCTTGATAGTATCAAAAAGCTCACTTATCTCCCCTATTATCATCATAAGTGCAACTATGAGTCCTGCAATCGTTGTAAGCAACGCCTGGTCCTCTCTGCCGCTGCGTGTAAGCAACTGATTCAACACTGCCACAATTATTCCTATTGCCGCTATCTTGAAAATCATATCAACGTCCATTATGCACCTCAGACAATTACAAGAATCAATGCACAACCAAGAGAAAACCCGAGTATGCGATATAGTCTGCATTTTGTAGAAACATTATTGCGGGCATCCATAAGCTGATGCTCGAAAAGCTCTGAAAACATCTGAAGATGTGCAAGCTGTCCTTCAGTATCCGTTGTGCCGAGTCCTGCACCAAATCTCACAAGAATATCTTTATCTGATTTCATAAGTCCTGAAGATTTTTCAATCGTACGCACCTTTTCATTCCACGTACCTGTAAAACTATCCTTTTCGGTATTGAAATCTGAAAACATACAAAAACTTTTATATCCTTCGAAGGATTTGGTTATAACATTGCAGATATCGTCACAGGAAAATGTTATCAATGTCTTTATTTTCGATATAATTTCTATAAGTGCTGAAAGATTTTGTGCTCGGTTGTGTAAGCGTTGTGCATAGGAATTTGACAGAAAAGTTGTTGACAAAACAATTACTGCACACAAGAAAATTTTAATCATCACACAACTCCTCCAAATCTGCACATTCTGAAATCACACCGGGATTATTCCTACCTTTAAGAAATACGATTTTGCCAAAAGCATTTGTTTCTAAAAGCTCTTTTGCAAACTTTCTTCGTAACAGCTCCTTTTTAGTTGATGCATGAATAGTGGAAATAAATCTGACACCACTGTTTACTGCAGAAAGCAAAGCTTCCACATCGCCCTCGGCACCTAACTCATCACACACTATACAATCAGGAGATAGCCCCCTCAAAGCCTGCTCAATTCCCTGTACACGAGGATAGCCATCAAAGATATCGCAAACTCCCAAATCCATTTGTGAAGCACCACCAGCCACAGCTGCCAGCTCTCCTCTTGTATCAATTACAGAAACTCTTTGCTTGTACACAGTTGAGAGTAAACGGGACACATCTCTTAAAACTGTAGTTTTACCACTGCAAGGACTGCCGCAAATCAAAATCCCTTTATTATCTGAGACAGCAATTTTTGCTATTTCTTCGCCGCAACCCTTTATCTGTCGTGCAAGTCGCAAAGAAATTGTTGAGATATCTCTGATATTCACTATATTACCACCTGACACCACAGCGGTACCACTTATGCCCACACGATGTCCACCGCACAGAGTTATATATCCCTCCTTTATCTCTTTGAGATGGGAGTAAACGGAATATCCACAGGAAATATTAAAACAATCGGTTACATCCTTATTTGATGCTAAAACCACAGGTTGACAATTTATGCTATGAGTAAGGCGTCCGTTTTCTGTAAGATACATTTCTTCTCCTCTTACATATATACAAACAGGTCGTCCGCACCTGAGAACCACCTCGTGTACAGCATCAGCGTATCCTGCCACCGCCTGAGACAACAACTTTCTTATATGATGTGGAATCACCCGAAAAATCTGGTTAAGCTCCGTGGGTATTTTTTCTTCATACATTTTCATCATCCTTTCAATAACCTATATGAAAGGACAAGTGGTTTTATGATAGATTGTCCATAACAAAAAAATCCGAAGCTGTACCTGAATACAACTTCGGATTGATTTATGCTATTTATTTTTCAATACGTGTAACAACTACATTACCGTTTCTGTCAAGCAAAGGTGTAAGACCTCCGCTGTAACCGCTTGCATGATAAATATAGTTGACACCGGTTTCTGTATCTACCCATATTTCGGTAGAACTTAATCCACCCTGTACATATACACGCTGAAAACGCTTTTCATTTTTCTCTTTCATTTTTATCACCTTATATAAGTGTGCCGTCGTTAATCATAGAAAGCAATTGTTCTTCTGAAATAACAGCAACACCCAAGTTCTGTGCTTTTTCAAGTTTGCTGCCTGCCTCTTCACCTGCAAGTACATACGATGTCTTTTTGGAAACAGAAGAAGAAACTTTTCCGCCGTTTGCTTCGATAAGAGCAGAAGCATCTGACCTTGTAAATGTAGGCAATGTACCTGTAAGCACAAAGGTTTTACCTTCGAAAAGTTTAGAGTCAAGGACCTTCTTTTCGCCCTGCATTGTAAGTCCTGCAATCTGCAGTTCACTAATAAGGGACTTTGTACTTTCAAGAGCAAAGTAAGACTCTGCACTCTTTGCCATAATCTCGCCAAAGCCACCAATCTGCATATAATCATCTGCTTTAGCAGAAAGGATTGCTTCCATACTACCAAAATGATCACACATAAGTTTTGCAGCTTTTAGTCCGATATGACGGATTCCCAAAGCATAGACAAGTCGATTAAGATCTCTTGCTTTTGAATTGCTGACTGAATCTATCAGATTCTGTGCAGACTTCTCTCCTTTGCGCTCCAAAGAAGAAATATCCTCAACAGTCAATTTATAGATATCTACAGGTGAAGATATAAGTTGATTTTCAAGCAAAGCTGTAAGCACAGCGGGACCCATACCCTCAATATCCATTGCATCGCGTGAAACAAAGTGTATAAGGTGTCTTTTAAGCTGTGCAGGACACTCTGTGTTGGTACAACGGAGCGCTGCTTCGCCCTCTTCTCTGGAAAGAATGCTGGAGCAGGAAGGACACACCTTGGGGAAATTAAACTCAACAGAATCTTCGTTATGAGTAGCCACAGACACAACCTCGGGAATGATCTCTCCTGCTTTGCGGATGATTACATCGTCACCGATTCTGATATCCTTTTCACGAATAAAATCTTCGTTATGGAGAGTAGCACGGGAAACCGTTGTGCCCGCAAGCAACACAGGCTCAAAAACACCAACGGGAGTTATAACACCTGTTCTGCCCACATTGATCTCTATATCAATAAGTTTAGTCACCTTTTCTTCGGGGGGATATTTGTACGCTTCTGCCCATTTAGGGAATTTTACAGTACTTCCTATGAGTTTTCTCTGCTCAAAATCATCCACCTTTACAACTGCACCATCGATTCCGTACTCAAGCTGTCCTCTCAGGTTACCGATACGCTCTATTTCCTCAATAACATCTTCAACATCAGTAAAAGTATTGTAGAACGGTGCTGTGGGAAAACCAAGTTCTGTCAGATAATCAAGGGATTGCTTGTGGGAATTCAGCACAACACCCTCAACCTGCTGAATGTTGAATACAAAAATATCAAGAGAACGTTTTTCTGTTATCTTGCTGTCTTTCTGTCGCAAGGAACCTGCTGCCGCATTACGGGGATTTTTGAAAGGCTTTTCGCCATTGTCCATCTGATCTTCGCAAATACGCACAAAGGTTTCATTGGACATATAGACCTCACCTCTGACCTCAAGATACGACGGAGCATTCTCAAGCTTCTTGGGTAAAGTCTTAATTGTCATAAGGTTTTCTGTAACATCCTCGCCAACAAGGCCGTCTCCTCTGGTGGAACCTCTGAAGAACACACCATTTCTGTATTCGCAGGAAACAGAAAGTCCATCAAACTTCGGCTCTACAACGTAGGAAGGGTTCTGCACAACTTCTCTGACTTTTCTGTCAAAATCCCTAAGTTCATCGTGAGAAAAAGAATCGTGCAGACTTTCCATAGGCACTGTATGCTCAACGGGAGAAAACTTTACAGATCTTGTTCCACCTACTCTGTTGGTAGGTGAATCGGATGTTTTAAGCTGTGGATACTCTTCCTCTATAAGTTCAAGTTCTCTCAACAGCTTATCATATTCAAAGTCTGAAATTTCAGGATTATCCTTGTTATAATATCTGTCGTTATGATATTCAATGAGTCGTCTGAGCTCATCAGCTCTGGACATAGCCTCAAGATACAGCATAGTATCGACCTCAATTCAGATGCTATTACTTATTAACTGCAGAAGTTCCCTTCTCGCGCAGATATGTAGACTCCATATCTGCAAGGTGAAGCTTAACAGCCAGAGGATATTTTTCGTAAGCCTGACTTACTGTATATCCTGTACTGTCATCAAAATTACCCATATGCCAACGGATAGCCATAGCCTCGTCAAGATGCAGACGCATAAATCTTTCAATAAGGAAAACAGATTTCTCACCGTGACCGAAGGGGAATTTATCTTCGATTGCATAGTAGGGCTGTTTTTCCCACTGACCTGTAAGCTCATTCTTTACGTTACGGGTTGAAACTTTATAGAATTCTGCTTTGCACACATCGTGAAGAAGAGCGCAGATTGCAAAACTCTCTACAGAATCAACTCCCTCTTCGAAATGCTTCTCCATCATTGTATTGAAAACATTTACTGAATGCATAACAAGGCCATTCTCACAAGCACAATGATATTTTGTGCTTGCAGGTGCTGTAAAGAAGTCTGTGTTCTGAAGCCAGGATAAAAGCTCCTTCGCACCATTTCGGTCAACATTCTCTGTAAAAATTCTGATAAATTCTTCTTTAGCGTTCATAATACACCTCACAGAAGTTTTTCGTTATATATTGCACGCTCGCCACCGATAAACTTGGGGCGGGTACGTGCACAAATTACCAATGCCTCACCAATCTTTCTTGTTGCAGTCTTAACGGGTACAGCAGTCTGCTTCAGATGCATTCCGATAAGTGTACCGCCAATATCGATTCCGGCATCAGCTCTGATATTTTCTACCATAACGGGATCATCAAACAAAGAATATGCAAGAGTTGCACTTGCTCCTCCTGCATGAGCATGAGGAATAACATTAACAATCTCAAGTCCCTGCTTTACTGCACATTCCCGCTCAACAACCAATGCACGGTTAAGATGTTCGCAGCACTGGGCAGCAAGATAGATTCCCTTGCTGCGAAGCTCGGGAAGAAGCACAGAGTAAACAGCCTGTGCTGCATCTGCACTTGAGCAGGTTCCGATTCGCTCTCCGATAATCTCGCTTGAAGAGCAACCCAACACAAGAACGTTTTCTGCTGTCAGATTAGCTTTCTCAAGCAGCTCGGAAAGTACAGAACTCATATTCTCTTTAATTATATTAGTATCTATCATACTCATAAATATTCCTCACTATAAAACATTACAGGCACCCCCATAAAGAGGATGCCTGTGAATTAGCATTAATTATTCCTCAGTTGCTTCTTCTGCAACTGCTTCCTCTGCAGCGGGTGCTTCTTCAACAACCTCTGCCTCGGGAAGAAGAGCTCTTACAGAAAGGCTAACACGCTTCTTGTCATAGTCAACAGAAACGATCTGTGCCTCGAGCTCATCGCCAACGCTTACAACATCCTGGGGCTTAGCAACGTGCTGGTTGGAAAGCTGAGAGATGTGGATAAGGCCGTCAATGCCGGGGATAACTGTAGCGAATGCGCCGAATGTTGTGATGCCTGCAATCTTAACCTTGCAAACAGTGCCTTCGGGATAGTCACGACGGAGGATCTCCCAAGGATTGTCCTCTGCCTTCTTGAAGCCGAGAGAAATCTTGTTTGTCTCAGCGTTGAAGTCTTTTACGTAAACCTCTACTGTGTCGCCAACGTTAACAACCTCAGAGGGATGCTTGATTCTGGACCAGCTGAGCTCGGAGATGTGAATCATACCGAATACGCCGCCGAGATCAACAAATGCACCGTAGTTTGTAAGTGATCTTACAGTACCTGTGTAAGTCTTGCCTTCTTCTGCAGTTGCCCAGAAAGCATCAGCTGCAGCCTTGCGAGCTTCGTTTGTTACGCTGCGGATTGAACCGATAACGCGTCTCTTTCTTTCATCGATATCGATGATTCTGAACTTAACAGTCTGCTTGAGAAGCACGTCAAGCTCTTCGCCTCTTGCAACACCTGTAAGTGAAGCAGGAATGAATACTCTTGAGCCCATGGGGTATACAATAACGCCACCCTTAACAGCTTCAGCAACAACAGCTTCCATAACCTCTTCGCTGTCCTTAGCGTTGAGGATGTTCTGCCATGAAGCTTTTCTGTCATAGATACGCTTTGAGAGCTTCATTGTGCCTTCATTGTCGTTTGTTGACATGATGGTGAGGTTAAGCTTGTCGCCGACCTTGAGTTCCTGCATGGGGTCAGCTGTGGGGTCGTTACTGTATTCGTCTCTGGGAATGAAGCCGGCATACTTTCTGCCGATATCAACCTGAATCTCATTGGGCGCGATACTAACAACAACGCCAACTACATTCTGACTTGTGCTTGTATTATCCATGCTGTCTACTGCAGCTAAGAAAAGCTCCTGATCCTGTGTCTCCTTCGATTTATTTGTTTGCATTTCGTTAAAGTTCTCTGTCATAATAACTTTAACCTCCTTTATAATTCGTGCAGGTGTGGATGCGCCTGCTGTTATACCAATTTTTTCAGAGCCTTTAATCATACATTGAATATCAATATAGTTTCTATGAGACTCGTATTTTGCATTATCTTTCGTTTCATAAGTCTGAATTGATGCATAGACTTTATCACCATCAATCTCATATTTTTTAGGCTGATAATCTTGACCATTTTCATACGTCCATTTTTGAAAAATCTTCCCTTTGCTCGTTGGATTTGGCAAATCGGGAACTTCATTAAATTCTATTTCTATTTCATACCCCCTCTTTACTCTTATTCCAGTAATAAGA
>CALEIO010000225.1 GCA_937875885.1 uncultured Clostridia bacterium
CTTCCGTGTCCTACACCTCATCAGTCACCTTCGGTGACAGCTTCCTTCTGCGAAGGCAACCGCCCGATAAACTTTCCTTTACATCTACACTACCGTGTGCGATACAAGCCCTCATCGACAAACACAAAAAACAAGGCACCCTCCAAAAAAGAAGATGCCCGTAGCTTTTATTTTTTATCTTTGATAGCCTGCAAAAGTTTTATTACCTCTGCACACCATAGCAACAAATGACCGCTCAGAAAAGCACTACCCCAGAAAATTAAAGCTGTGCCAAAATTAAATTCTGTGTGGCTACTGTAGTAACCTTGTGTGGTTTCAAAGCCAAACACAAAACCTAATATACCACCTATTATGTAAGTTGTGATTGCCATATAAAGAAAGATTCTGCTAACAACATTGGGATTGTATTTGCCTCTCTTTGCTTTGTTAGACAAATCTCTCATAATTTCATATTCCTCGTCTGTTATCACAACGGGGACTTTTTTGAAATATAGGTATTTTCCGCTTGTTTTATCTTTTTCACTGCCATACTCATATGAATCCTCATATTGAGAATATTCCACATATTGCTTTTCATACAAGCCGTTGACAATAGCAAACTGATCTTTTGTTTCTTTAGTCTTTTTCTGGATTTCTGCTTCTTTTTTAGCAATAAACTGTCTCACTAATGTATGCATATTTTCCTCCCTGACCCATCATATCTCCGGTGCGATGAAGCCTTGCTCGGTGAGCAATGCGCCTATTTTGTCCAGCACCGCTTCGGAGTCTGCCCTTACCGTATGGTAGTGGTAGCCGCCTGTAATATTCATAAGCTCTGTGGATTTGCCCGTGCGCACGCCCTCAATAAACTGGCTCACCTGGAGCCTTGAAAAAATATTGAGCTTTGCTTCCATTTTGCCATAGACCTTGTGCCACACAAAAACGTCCGCAACCGTGCCACCGTTGTCCACAATCAGATTCAGCTCCTGCTCTGTCTGCTCTGTGGTGTGAAAAACCTTGAACACCCTCTCCTTGAGTGGTGTACCCCCGATAATATATCCGTTGTGGGTGGAGATAATCTCAAACCCCGAGCCTTTCAGCACCGAAATATCCTGCACAATAATCTGTCTGGATACCCCGAACATTCCCGAAAGCTCCGAGCCCGAAACAGGCTTTTCTTCACTCATAAGCAGATTCGCAATAGCTTTTCTTCTTTCATCTGCTTTCATTTATGCCACCCCGATTAAACAGCGTGAAGATTCTTTAAGGAAAGGTCAAGGATGGGAGAAGAATGTGTAAGTGCGCCGCTGGAGATAAAGTCAACACCAATGTCCACAAGGCGCTCAACGTTCTCTCTTGTTACGTTGCCGCTGCACTCAGTTTCAGCCTTGCCCTTGCAGAGCTTAACTGCTTCTTTCATATCCTCAACGCTCATATTATCAAGCATAATGATGTCTGCACCTGCTTCCAGAGCTTCGCGGAGCATCTGAAGGTTTTCTACCTCAACCTCAATCTTTCTTACAAAGGGAGCATACTCCTTTGCCATCATAACAGCTTCCTTAACGCCGCCTGCTGCACCGATGTGGTTATCCTTAAGCAGGATGCCGTCGCTTAAGTTATAACGATGGTTGCAGCCTCCGCCAACCTTAACGGCATATTTCTCAAAAACTCTCATATTGGGAGTTGTCTTTCTTGTATCCAGAAGCTTTGTGTTGCTACCCTCCAGAAGCTTTGCAATGCCATTTGTGTATGTAGCAATACCGCTCATTCTCTGCAGGTAGTTGAGAGCTGTTCTCTCGCCGGAGAGAAGCACTCTGATGTCACCTCTGACAACACCCAGAAGCTGACCGTTCTTAACCTCGTCGCCGTCTTTGCAGTTGAATGTAACCTCTGTTTTCTCGTCCAGAAGCTCAAACACACGCTTGAAAACCTCAAGACCTGCCACAATGCCGTCCTGCTTACAGATAAGCTCAACCTCACCCAGCTGGTAGCAGGGCATAACGGAGTTTGTGGTAATATCCTCGCTGGTGATATCCTCTTTAAGAGCGCTGATGATAAGTTCATCTGCATTAACTTTCATTGTAATGTTATTCACGACTGTTTCTCTCCTTTTCTATTGCTTCGAGCACAAGCTCTTTGTATTCTTCTTTGTAGTTTGTGTATTTCTGCGGATCGGGGGTTTCTTCTTTATCCACATCCGCTTTGGTGTAATTTTCTGCGATATTCAGTGCACTGCGCTTTGCAAACACAAGGCTCTCAAGGAGCGAGTTACTTGCAAGGCGGTTTCTGCCGTGGACTCCGTTGCAGGCTGTTTCACCCACAGCGTAGAGTCTGTCCATGGAGGTTTTGCCGTCGCAGTCGACGGCGATGCCGCCCATAAAGTAGTGCTGCGAGGGCACAACGGGAATGGGCTCCTTGGTAATGTCATAGCCCTCGTCCAGACAATGCTGATAAATATTGGGGAAATGACTGAGGATTTCCTCCCGGGGAATTCTCTCCAGAGAAAGCCACACGTGCTCGGTTCCCTCTTCTTTCATCTTGTCAAAGATAGCACCTGCCACCACGTCACGGGGTTTGAGCTCATCTGTAAAACGCTCACCCTTTGAGTCAAGCAAAATCGCACCCTCACCGCGCACCGACTCAGAGATAAGAAACTCTCTGCCGTGCTTCTTTGTGTAGAGGGTTGTGGGATGAATCTGAATATAGTCAAGGTTGCGCAGTTTAATGCCGTATTTAAGGGCCAGGGCAATGGCATCACCTGTCAGATGTCTGTAGTTTGTGGAGTGCTTGAAAAGCCCTCCGATGCCACCCGTAGCAAGTACAGTGTAGTCGGCGTAGATGTTAAGGTACTCGCCGTCTTCATTCACACCCACAATGCCTGCACACACATTGTCCTTGCAGATAAGGTCAACCATTGTAAAGTTTTCTATAATGGTAATGTTCTCTCTGCCCCTTGCGGTTTCAAGCAGACAAGAGGTAATCTCCTTGCCTGTTTCGTCTTCGTGGAAGAGTATTCTTGGGCGTGAGTGAGCACCCTCACGGGTATAGCTGAAAGCCTCCCCGTCTTTCTCAAAGTTCACTCCAAAGGCAACCAGGTCGCCGATAACATCCTGGGATGAACGAATCATAACCTCTACAGAGTCGGGGTCATTCTCATAGTGACCCGCCTTCATTGTGTCCTCATAAAAAGGCTTGAAGTCAGCCTCATCCCTGAGCACACAAATACCACCCTGCGCAAGGTAAGAGTCGCTTCTGCGAGCCTTGTTCTTGGTTACAATGGTTATCTTTTTGTCACAAGGCAGGTTGAGGGCACAGTAAAGTCCCGCAACACCGCTGCCTACAATTATAACGTCTGTTTTCATAATCACTTACCAATTAATATAAATCAAGCTGATATCACGTTAACAGAGCTTGTTAACGAACACTATAATAAATCACGTTAATGAATCACATCTTGCAAGTTTAAGCCAACCTTACTTACCCAGTGCGAGCATTCTCTCCAGAGGAATCAGGGCTTTCTGCCTTAATTCATCACAGACAAACACTTCCTTGTCCTCTTTCTCAAGCACATCAAGGAGAGCCTTGAGGGTGTTGAGCTTCATATCCTTGCAGCAAGGACGAGGGTCGGGGAACCAGAACTTCTTCTGTGGGTTGTCGCTCATAAGCTTGTACTGCACACCGTCCTCGGTACAGATGATGTACTCCTGCGCATCGTTATTCTTTGCAAAGTTTATGATGTCTGCTGTGCTGCCGATAAAGTCAGAAATCTTAAGCACCTCCTGCTCACATTCGGGGTGAGTCAGCACCAGAGCTGTGGGGTGAGCATCCTTGACAGCTACCACGTCAGAAGCTGTAAGCTTTGCGTGAATGGGACAGCAGCCGTCGTTGAGAATTATGTTCTTTTCAGGGACCTGCTCCTTTACAAAGCCACCCAGATTCTTGTCGGGGATAAAGAAAATATTCTTCTGTGGCAGAGCTTTAACAATCTTCACAGCGTTTGAGGATGTAACACACACATCGCTCATACATTTAAGCTTTGCTGTGGAGTTTATGTAGCACACAACAGCCAGGTCATCGTACTGCTCTCTCATCTGCTCAATCTTCCCCTCGGCCACCATATGCGCCATTGCACAGTCGGCTGTAAGGTCGGGCATCAGCACCTTTTTATGGGGTGAGAGAATCTTTGCGCTCTCGCCCATAAACTGCACTCCGCAGAATACTATGAGAGAAGCTTCGCTTTCTTTGGCAACCTTTGCAAGGTAAAAGGAGTCGCCCACATAGTCTGCAACCTCCTGCACCTCATCGGGCGCATAGTAATGAGCCAGAATCACAGCGTTTTTTTCTTTTTTCAGCTCTTCAATACGGGTTTTCATACACATCTTCCTCTTGGCTAATTGTCCGTTTTTACGCTGTGATTATATCACGCAAACTTTACATCTGTCAACTTATCTGTAAACCTTTGTATAGATACACATAATCTGAAAAGTTTTCCACATACTTTTCAACATATCGGCAAATTTTGTGCACACAAAATTCTTCAGTTCTGTTCTATTCTGTTTATTTTTCTTTATTTATTTTGTATTCGGTTATATTGATTTATATTGAATTAGGTTGTATTAAATTATATTAGGTCGACATTTTGTCAACAATTTGTCGACATTTTGTCGACAAACTCATACTCCTTGGTGGAGCTCACATAAAGTCGGGATATCTGCTCTGTATAAAGAGTGTCCGTCTTTCTGGAGGGCTGGATTCTGTTGTGGGCGTACCAATGGCGGATTACATACACACCATCCACCGCAAGCAGAAAGCCCATCTCAAGCAGCTCACACAGCTCCACATCGGTAGCACCGCACAGGCGCATGGCTGTACGGGGGTTTATCACCACGCCCTCGTCATCGCTGCGCAGAATAAACAGAGTGTACAGCACCTTTGCCTTGTCAGAAAGGGTCAGAAACTCCTCGCTCTCGTAAACATCCACAGCTATACAGCGTCGTTTTGCCATAAAAAATCTCCTTTCAAAAGTTATCGCAAGGGAAACTCCCCTCACCATAACCCCAAAAAGGAGCAAAAATTGCACTGCACAATGCAATTATCCGCATTATTTTCTGCAATATATTTTATAGTCAGCACCCACACAACACAACAAACACACACAGGTGGGCAGAAAACACAAAAAGGGTCGCCGAAAGCAGCGACCCAACACAAATATCATAACACAAAAAGGTGGCAGATGTCAACGGGTTTTCGCAATCTTTGTTCAGCATATCATACATAATCTGCGTTTTATATTAATAATTACTGTTATATTTATACAATATTCCATCTTGCAAACCTCCAAACCCTATGGTATATTATAGACAGAAAGGATGATACCAATGAAGAGGTAAACACCTTAAAGGTTCAAAGCAAACCAAACCTTAACATCTGAGCCAAAAGAACACAAACCGATGACCACCAACCTGCCCGGTAAGCAGTAAGGTCACAAACAAAATCAAAGCTAAAACAAAACCAAAATCAGAAGCAAGGTAAAGTAAGCAAAGAACCAAAAACATTATCAGAAAACTTTAATATCCCCCACATAAGTAAATCTCACTTACGAGAACAAAAAATAATGATTGGTGCGAAGGATAAACAAAAGCCGAAAGATAATGTTCATTCAGCAGAAAGAGAGGTAGACAACGATGTTAGATAACAAGATTGAACAGAAATAACCCTTGACCGATGCACAAAAGCAAAAGTCAAGGGTTGTTTCTTTTTTTATGCTCTTTTTGTTATCTGTTGTTATCGTAACATCCCCTCACCCACACTCATATATAACACCACCCCTGTAAAAACAACCCGATAAAAACATCCCTATAAACAAAAACAAGCGACGAATGATATCACTCGTCGCCTTTTTTATGCAGTAATATGCAGTTAATGCTTAAATCAGCTCAATGAGCTTCTCTACGGTTTCTTTCTTGGTTGCCCAGCTTGTTACGAAGCGGACAACAACGTGGTCTTTGTCCACTCGCTCCCACACCTCGAAAACCGCAATCTCGCGGAGCTTCTGAAGCTGCTCGTTGGTAACAAGCACAAACTGCTGGTTTGTGGGAGAATCCACAGCCATTGTGTAGCCCTTGCTGATAAAGCCCTCTTTCAGCATCTTTGCCATATCGATGGCATTCTTTGAGAGCTTCAGGTAAAGGTCATCGGTAAACAGGGTGTCAAACTGCAGACCTGTAACCCAGCCCTTTGCCATAAGTGCGCCGTGCTGCTTGATCTGTGCCACAAAGCAACGGGGCATATTGTTCTTTGTAAACACAACTGCTTCGCCACAGAGTGCGCCGACCTTTGTGCCGCCAATGTAGAACACATCGCACAGGCTTGCCAGTTCTTCAATGGTCAGGTCGCAGGCAGGGCTCATCAGACCGTAACCCAGCCGGGCACCGTCCAAAAACAGCGGGATCTCGTACTCTTTACATACATCCGACAGGGCCTTTAGCTCCTCGGCGGTGTAGAGGGTGCCGTACTCGGTGGGATGGGAGATGTACACCATGCCCGGATGCACCATGTGGGGGTGGGTTTCGTCG
>CALEIO010000226.1 GCA_937875885.1 uncultured Clostridia bacterium
GAGGGAGTAGTCAGCAGGGTTGAGCTCTCCTGAATCAAGAGCATTGAGGATGTCCTGTGTCCAGGGAACAAGGAGCCATACGATTGTGCACTTCTCCTTGGAAACAGCATCCAGAACATACTCGGGACGTGTACCCTTGAGGAGAACAGCCTTTGAGCCTGAAAGCAGACTGCCGAACCAGTGCATTTTTGCGCCTGTGTGATAAAGCGGGGGAATGCAGAGGAATACGTCATCTCTTGTCTGGCCGTGGTGATTCTGCTCTACCTTGCAGGAGTGGGTAAGGCTCTGGTGCTTGTGCAGGATAGCCTTGGGGAAGCCTGTTGTGCCTGATGAGAAATAGATTGCCGCAAAGTCTTCCTCGGTAAGGGGAACATTGGGTGACTGTGAGGAGCAATCGTTGGTCATTTCGTTGTAATCTTCAGAGAATGTGGGGCTGCTCTGGTTGCCTGCAAAGATAAGCAGACGATTGTGGCTGATGCTGTCCACAATATCCTCAACTCGACCGATGAACTCGGGACCGAACACAAGTGCATCGCACTCGGCAAGGTTGAGGCAATACTCAATTTCGTCGCTGGAGTAGCGGAAGTTGAGGGGTACTGCCAGAGCACCTGTCTTGAGAATACCAAAGTAAATGGGCAGCCACTCGATACAGTTCATCAGCAGAATTGCAACCTTGTCGCCCTTCTTGATGCCGCGGGCAATGAGAGCATTTGCAAAGCGGTTTGCTTTTTCGTTGAAAACGCTCCAGGTGATTTCTCTGCGGAAATACTTCTTTTCTGTTTCCTGCACCAGGTCGTAGTCACGCCAGGTAAGGCGTCTTGTTTCGGGCTGACCGGGGTTAATTTCTACAAGGGCTACGTCGCAGGAGTAGTCACTTGCGTTTTTTTCCAGCATATCGATAATTGTCATGGGAATAAACTCCTTGAGTGAAAATAAAAAGCCCCCAAAAGCACAGCTCTTTGTGCTTTTGAGGACGAATAAATCGTGGTACCACCTCAATTTGCCCCTGCCTTGCAGCAGAAGCCTCTGCGGGTATCGGTGAAAATACCCAACCCCATAACGGAGGGCAACCGTTACATCCTACTGATTGAAAAATATCCAACGTTCAGTGTACAGCTCTCGGAATGTATTGGTCAATGGCTCCTTGTCGGCTCGCACCAGCCGCCGACTCTCTGAAAATTGCACCCTTGCTTACTTCTTCCCGGTCAATGCCTTTGTGCTTTTGATGACTAAAATTTATTATATCATTCTAAACTTGCCTTGTCAACACAAAGTGTTGATGACTTTGCAGATTACACTCAGGACTGGGTGTAGGGTCTGTCGATGGTAACTACCGCAAAGCATTTGTTAAGCTTTGTTTCAATGATTTTGCTGATGTTTTCTTTGATGGTTTCCTCGGTGTCCTTGATTTCAAAGGGAATAACCGCGTCAAAAATCAGATTGTTGTGAGTGTTGCCCGGTACCATACGGAAATCGTGGATGGAAGCATCCTGGTGAATCTCCTTGATAAGCTCGGCAACCTGTACCCTGTATTCATTGATAACGCTGTTGTCGGTTTCAATGGGGTCCATATGGATTACAGCTTCACAGCCGAATTTTTCTTTCAGCTCCTGCTCGATAAGGTCGATTTCATCGTGAATGTCAAAGATGTTGCCCTTGCCGTCAACCTCTGCGTGGAGAGAGAGCATAAGTCTGCCGGGGCCGTAGTCGTGCACTACCAGGTCGTGGATGCCAACCACAAGCTTATGAGCCATAACTGTAGACTCAATATCCTTTACAAACTCATCCTCGGGGGGGATGCCCAGGAGAGGCTGGAGGGTCTCGAAAGCAGAGCGGAAGCCTGCGAAGAGCACAAAGCCCGAAACAGCAGCACCAAACCATCCGTCGATTGCAGCACCTGTGAGGGCACCCACAAGCACAGAGATAAGTACAACAGTAGTTGCTACACAGTCGCTGATGCAGTCCATAGCTGTGGCTTTCATACCCGATGAATTTATGTCTTTGCCGATTTTGTAATTGTAGAGGAACATATAACCCTTAACCAGCACAGATGTGCCCAGAATGATGAGCGAGAGCAGATAGTTGCCTGTGAGGGCTTCGGGGGTAATAATCTTCTGAATAGAAGAAATCAGCAGCTCAAAACCTACTATTACAATAATAATGGAAACAACAAGACCCGAGATGTACTCGATTCTGCCGTGTCCGAAAGGATGCTTTGTGTCAGGCTTCATACCCGCAAACTTAAAGCCGATGAGGGTAATTACAGATGAGCCTGCATCGGAAAGATTGTTGAAGGCATCGGCTGTGATGGCAATGGAGCCCGAAAGGGTACCTGCCGCAAGCTTGCCTGCAAAAAGCAGAATGTTAAGGCATATTCCCAGAATACTGCAAAGCATACCGTAGGCTCGTCTGCCTGCGTCGGTTGCCTTGTCTAATCCTTTAAGGAATATGGAAGATAGAATTTTTACCATTTTTATCACCTTGAGGGAGTATAACATAAAAAAATAAAAAATGCAAATTTTGGGATTTATGGCATCATTTTGCTGAAAAATGTTGCAGGATATACCACTGCGGCATACCCTGCAAACGCTGATTTTGTTGCGGTTTTATGTCCTGAGCCTGATTATCTGACCCGGGAAAATAAGGTTCGGATTTGCAGTGTTGTTAAGCTTTGCAATGTCTTCAACCTGCATGTTGTAGCGCTTGGCAATGGAGTAGAGGGTGTCTGCCGGGCGCACAGCGTAGTAGCGGGGAGGAACAGGCTTTGAGACGGGTATCATAAGCACCTGACCTGTATATATAAGCTCCGGCTCCTGAAGATTGTTAAGCTCCACGATATCCTCAACCTCTACGCCGAAGAAGTTTGCAATTCCCCACAGGGTGTTTCCCTCCAAAACGGTATAGCTTGTGTTTTGCAAAAATAAAACCTCCTTTCTATTTAATAATATCCCGAAAGCCTTGGGTGTGTTCGGAATATTTTCCTCTGGGCTGTGAAAAATAATAAGAAAAGGAGAGAGATTTATGGAACCTATCATCAGTAAAGTTAAGGCACGTCAGGTCCTTGATTCCCGAGGATTTCCCACAGTTGAGTGCCAGGTGACCCTTGTTACGGGGCACAAGGGGCTGGGCATTGTGCCCTCGGGTGCTTCTACGGGAGAGTACGAGGCTGTGGAGCTTCGTGACGGGGTAGAACCCTATTGCGGCAAGGGTGTTACCCGGGCTGTAGAAAATGTAAATATGGTCATCGGCCCAGCAATGGTGGGCAGAAACGCTCTGTGTCAGCAGGAGATTGACAGCCTTATGCTGAAGCTTGACGGCACAGAAAACAAAAGCAGCCTTGGTGCAAACGCTGTGCTTGCGGTGTCACTTGCTGTGGCAAAAGCCGGGGCAGAGTACCTGGGTGTTCCCTTGTACCGCTACCTGGGTGGTGCCTTTACGGGAAAGCTCCCTGTGCCTATGATGAACATTCTCAACGGTGGTGCTCACGCCGCAAACAACATCGATATTCAGGAGTTTATGATTATGCCTGTGGGTGCAGAAAGTTTCAGCCAAGGACTCAGACAGTGCTGCGAGATTTACCACACGCTCAAAGACATCCTCAAAAGC
>CALEIO010000227.1 GCA_937875885.1 uncultured Clostridia bacterium
GACTACCCGTGCCGATGATATGGCAGTAGCTCTGAAAGCTCTTAACAAGACTCACGGCATCAAAAACGTAATCATCGGTATCGAAAACAACAAGAAGACTGCTATTGAAGCTATGAAGAAGATGGCAGCTTCCATAACCGAATGCAACGTTACAGTCAAGGTTCTCCCCTCTGTATATCCCCAGGGCGGTGAGAAGGTGCTTGTTTACCACACAACAGGCAGAAAGATTTCTGCCGGCAAGCTTCCCATTGATGTAGGCTGTGTTGTAATCAACTGCACAACTCTGGCAGCTATCGGCACTTACCTTGCAACAGGTATGCCCCTTACAGAAAAATGTGTAACCGTTGATGGTGGCGCAGTTAAGAATCCCCAGAATGTAATGGCTCCTATCGGCACCCCCTTAAGCTATCTGTTTGAATGCTGCGGCGGACTTACCGAGGAACCTGCAAAACTTATCTACGGCGGACCTATGATGGGTGTAACAGTAATCAATGCTGATGCTCCCGTTATGAAAAATACAAACGCTGTGCTTGCTCTGACAGAGAAAGAGGCAAAGCTTCCCAAGACAACTCCCTGTATCAGATGCGGCGCCTGTGTCAACGCTTGTCCCTTCGGCCTGGCTCCTGTGGCCATCAACAAGGCTTACGACAAAAACGAGGTTGACCTGCTTAAGACTTTCTCTGTGGACGCTTGTATGGAGTGCGGTTGTTGCAGCTTTGTATGCCCTGCTAACCGTCCTCTTGTTCACAAGAACAAGTTAGCAAAACAACTCCTTAAAGAGTCAACAATCAAGGAGGATTAATAAATGAGTTCTTTAACTAAATTATCAGTTTCACCCCATATTCACAGTGGTCGCTCCACAATGGGAATTATGCTCGACGTACTGATTTCACTTCTGCCCGCAACTGTGGCAGGTGTAGTTATCTTCGGTCTTCAGGCTCTGCTGGTTATTGCTGTATGTGTAATCAGCTGTGTGGGTTTCGAAGCAATCTTTAACCTTATCACAAAAAGAGAGCAGACAATCACAGACCTTTCTGCTGCCGTTACAGGCTTGCTGCTGGCACTCAACCTGCCTGCAAACCTTCCTCTGTGGCAGTGTGTAGTAGGCTCCCTGTTTGCAATCATCGTTGTTAAGTGTCTCTTTGGCGGCATTGGTTGCAACCTTGTTAACCCTGCAATCACAGCACGTGTATTTATGCTCCTTACCTTCGGCTCTGTCGGAGCTGTGGCTAAGGTCGCACCCCTTTTCAGCCTTGACTTCCTCGGAAAGGCTGCTCCCGAGCTTACCGCA
>CALEIO010000228.1 GCA_937875885.1 uncultured Clostridia bacterium
AAATAAATTATAAGTTCCCTATATTTACAAAATCAAATTATTTATTAATGAGCTCATTGTTATTATTTGAAATTTTCTTTATTGAAGCAAAGAAAACACAATTGACACTACAAAATTTAGGCCAGCTCCTCGTTTATTGTAAGCTTTGTAATCCCGAGGAAGCATATTTATTGTCTTCTGCCGGATTGGGTAGTTTGGACAAGGTTCTTAATATTTTAGGCAGAGAGGATTTATTAGATTTCGGAAGTGGTAAAAGAATTAAGAAAATGAAGGTTGCTAAATGGGATGTTGTACGCAACACCATTGATAATCATTCTATCATTCCGAAAATATAAAACAAGTATTATAAGAAAAACAGAATTATTAAAAATGGCGGTGATGCTGGTGGTTGAAAAAATCTTACATTTTTTAGGAACAGACCCAAATGTTTTAGGAATTGCAACTATTTGTGGTATTATAGGTTTTATTCTTACTATACATTTGGCAATAAAAACTACTAAAATAAATAAGGTTTTAAAATACAACAAAGTAACTGAACAATACAACGACGATAGAAAAAGTTATCAACGATGTTTTGACGGTTATAAAACAACTATTATTGAAGATGGTTTAAAAACAGAAAAAATCTTGAAAGACCTTTTAACAAAAGTAGAAGCATACTTAGCAAATTTCAATGAAATTATTTCTTTAAAAGAAAAAATAACACTCCATCTTTTTATTTGCATTTTAAAAAAAGATTATAATGAACTAAATGAATCTGATTGGAACGCAATTTGCAATTATTTAGCAAAACTTTCTGGTCGTTTAAGTAAAAAGGAGGATCAAAAAAATGTCTAATGTAAAATATGTCGAATTTTTAGAGAAAGTTATAATTGATACAAAAGAAAGAAAATTACGTTGGCAATATTTGGATGGCAACGAAGAACTGTATTTAGGTATGAATTGGACAAAAACAAGAACCAAATTTACGACTTTTGCTAAAGCAGAAGAATATGAGGTTGTTGATTTTGATATTGAAAACAGTTTTTATGCAAAAAAAGATAACACTTTTATTGTATTGATTTCTCGTAATAATAATCCAGCAAGTTTATTTGTTGTTCCATACACTTATAAAAAGGTATTAAAATTTGTCAAGTTTTAGTGTTTTATATAAAAATCTTTGTTTTCTTTATATAAATCTATGGTGATATCAATGATATCAGGTCGTGTTGTGTGGGGCGTTGTGATGATGCTTCTGTTGAGCACTGCCGAGAATAAGTTCAGTTTCTATGCCTTTTTGAGCGGCGGATTCATTGATGCAGTGCCGGGCATAATTATTCAGCTTGTTTTGATTCCTGTGATTATGGTTTCGTTAGGCAAGGCACATCTGATTGCATTTGACAAAAAAGGATGTTAACAGTGAAAGATAAATTTGCAGATATAATCAGCGTTATTAAAGAGAGAATAGCAAAGTTGTCTGTTGGTTGTGATAATTTTATTATTGCCATAGATGGTAATTGCGGATCAGGCAAAACAACCCTTGCTGATATCCTTGCAGATGAATTGTCGGCAGATGTGGTACATATTGATGATTTTTATCTCAAGCATTCTTTACGTACGCCTGAATCTGATGCCCGAATTGGTGGTAATATTGATTTTGAAAGACTCCGTACACAAGTGCTGACGCCGCTTTCCTGTGGATTGAATTACGCGTACGCACCTTATAGTTGCAAAACTATGGAGTACGGGGAAGATGTTTTAGTAAAGCCATCCCGCATTACAATAGTTGAAGGGGCATACAGTTGTCATCCCGAAATATACGATTTTTATTCATTAAGAATTTTTCTTTCTGTTTCAACAGAAGAACAAATGCGTAGAATAGTTGCAAGAAATGGGGAGCAGAAAGCAAAGCAGTTTGCAGATATATGGATTCCTAAAGAAAACCTGTACTTTGAGACTTATAATATAAAGGATAAATGCGATATCACTTTTAATTGATTATATTAAAACTCAAATGATTTTATGTTAACTGAATATATATAGCTAAAAATGAAAACACCGCAGAAATATTGCGGTGCTTTTTTATTTTATTCGAATTTTTTCTTTTTTGTAGACACCTTTGATACCACCAACAGCTCCACAAATTATTAATAGTATAAATTTGATTAATGTAAGATAAGTAAAGCTTGCACTTGTTGTGAGGCCTGAAATGCTTACTATCAGAAAAATAATGACCCCTGATATTCCGCCAACTATAAGTCCGTTTGCCTTTGTTATTCTTGAGGTTGTGTACCCGCTTATAAAGCAGGAAATACTGCAAATTCCCATACTTATCCAGGAAAGCAGTTCAAGGGGTAAGGATTTTGATATAAGCAATAATAGTGATAGGACACATAATAGTACTATGGTTGTCAAAGCGCCCGTTGTTGTGCCTGCGATTAATGCTTTCATATACAAAGATGTACCGCTTTGTGTGAAACTTGTTTTAATTGTTTTCAAAATAAAAATCCCCTAAATACAATCTGTTCGATTATATTCAGGGGATAAACTTTTTATTACTTTGTGTGAGATTTAATTACTCAACTTTGTTTTTGCCGGATTTCTTTTCTTCTTTAGCTTTAGCTTTTTCGTCGGCAAGGCGTTTCTTTTCTTCCTCATATCTTGCGATAGCAGTGTTGTTCTGAGAAATACACCATTTCTTGAATCTGAGCTTTACTCTGTCAGAGCCTGTTTCGAGAATAATTTCATCTTCTTCGTCACGTACAGCAATTACCTTGCCTACGATGCCGCCGATAGTTGTGATTTCATCACCAATCTCAACGTTCTTTTTGAGCTCTTCTTCCTGCTTCTTCTTTTTTGAGTTGGGTCTGATCATAACAAAATAAAGAGCAGCAAAAATAAGAACATAAACAATAAGGATAGAGGAGCTGCTGCCGCAACCTGCTGCAGCAGGATCTGCGGTTGTTGTTGCAGCGTCAAGTAAAACGGGGTTTACTAAATTTAACATATAATCAATTCCTTTCTTTGCAATAGTAAGATTATAACAGTAATAAACTAATAAATCAAGTGAATAATTTATTAATTAAATTCGTTTGGAAATAACATCTTTCTTTGCATTGTAAAACTCTTCGAATCTATCTTCTGCAAGAGCTGCTCTGATGTCTTCCATAAGTTTATTATAGAATCTCAGGTTGTGCATAACTGCAAGTCTGAGACCGAGCCCCTCCTGAGCTTTCTGCAGATGTCTGATGTATGCTCTGCTGTAATTTCTGCAGGCAGGGCAATCGCACTCGGGGTCGATGGGGGATTCATCTCTTTCGTATTTTGCATTGGAAATGTTGATGATACCCTGACTGGTGAATAAGTGACCGTGACGGGCATTTCTGCTGGGCATAACACAGTCAAACAAATCAACACCTCTTCTTACGCCTTCAAGGATATTAAGTGGTGTACCTACACCCATAAGATACCTGGGTTTATCAGTAGGCATCAGCGGCTCAACAGCTTCAATAACTTCATACATAACTTCTGCTGCTTCACCAACTGCAAGGCCACCGATAGCATAACCGGGCAGGTCAAGCTCACGGATAATTTTCATATTTTCCTGTCTGAGATCTGTGTAGGTTGCACCCTGGTTGATACCGAAGAGCATTTGATTGGGGTTTGTGCAGAGACCTTCGTTTTTAAGCCTGTTGTGCTCTGTTTTGCATCTTTCGAGCCAACGTACTGTTCTGTGTGATGACATTCTTGCATATTCGTAAGCGGCTGGGTTTTCAACACACTCGTCAAATGCCATAGCAATGGTTGAACCTAAGTTTGCCTGAATCTGCATACTTTCTTCAGGTCCCATAAATATCTTTCTACCATCAATATGGGAAGAGAAGGTAACGCCTTCTTCTTTTATGTTGCGCAGTTTAGCAAGTGAGAATACCTGGAATCCGCCGCTGTCTGTGAGTATGGGACCGTCAAATCTTGTGAATTTGTGTAGACCACCCATATCTTTTACAACCTGGTCACCGGGTCTTACGTGCAGGTGATATGTGTTGCACAGCTGCACCTGACAACCTAATTTTTTCAGGTCAAAAGCAGATACACCGCCTTTGATTGCGCCTGCTGTGGCAACATTCATAAAGCAGGGAGTTTTTACGGTTCCGTCTGCTGTGGTGAATTCACCAAGTCTTGCAGAACCTTCTTTCTTTATAAGTTTGAACATAGTGTATTTCTCCTGTGTCAGATAATTATCATAGAATCACCGAATGAGAAAAATCTGTATTTCTCATTTACAGCTTCTTTGTAAGCATTCATTGTGTTATCATAACCTGCAAAAGCAGAAACAAGCATAACAAGTGTGCTTTCGGGTAAATGGAAGTTTGTGATGAGTCCATCAAGAACACGGAATTTATATGGGGGATAGATGAATATATCTGTTGAGCCATCACATGCACAAAGCTCACCTTTATCACGTGCTACACTCTCAAGTGTTCGGGTGGTTGTTGTACCTACAGCAATAACTCGTCCACCTGAAGCTTTAGTTTCATTGATAAGATCAACTGTTTCCTGGGGGAGCACATAGTGTTCGCTGTGCATAATATGATCTGTTATTTCATCTTCTTTTACTGGTCTGAATGTTCCAAGACCTACGTGAAGAGTTACATAAGCTGTCTTTATACCTTTTTGGTGAAGCTTTTCAATAAGCTCTTCTGTAAAGTGTAAACCTGCAGTGGGTGCTGCAGCAGAACCTATAGGGTCACTATAAACTGTCTGGTATCTCTCTTTGTCTTCAAGATGTTCTTTTATGTAGGGAGGGAGAGGCATCTGACCAATTTTATCCAGAGCAGTGTAGATGTTTTCTTCAGATTCAAAACGTATAATTCTGATACCTTCTTCACCAATATCCTCAACTTCTCCCTGCATAATGCCTGAAAAGTCGAATCTGTGACCGGGCTTTGCTTTTTTTCCGGGTTTAACAAGTGTTTCCCATTTGTTGGTTTCAATCTGTTTCAAAAGAAGGAATTCAACAGCAGCCCCGGTATCGATTCTGTTTCCAAAGATTCGTGCGGGAATAACACGGGAATTGTTCATTACAAGCAGGTCGCCTTCGTTTAAGTAGTCAATTATATTATAAAAGTTAGAATGGTCTACTTTGCCGTTTTCTTTGTTAAGTACAAGAAGTCGGGAAGAGTCTCTTTGCTCAAGGGGAGTCTGTGCAATAAGCTCTTCCGGCAAATCATAATAAAAGTCACTTTTTTTCATAACCGTTTCCTCTCATATGTGTGATAAAATATGCAAAAACCACGCATATGTGATTGACAAAAAATGCGTGTAGTGCTATTATTAATAAGATAGTGGGAATATATTTGCATACGCGAATTAATTCACTTTACTTATAATATAATATATTCAGAAAAAACACAACTTTTTTCTGTGCTTTTCAGGAGGTTTTTATGAAAAAGTTTAAAGTAGGCATTATTGGTGCTACAGGTATGGTTGGTCAGAGATTTGCAATTCTCCTCGAGAATCACCCCTGGTTTGATGTAGTTTGTCTTGCTGCAAGTGCTCGTAGCGCAGGCAAAACTTACAGGGAAGTAGTAGAGCCTAGATGGGTTATGGATACTCCCATTCCTGCAAATATGGCAGACCTTGTTATCAAAGATGCTTCTGACGTTGAGGATGTAGCAAAGGATGTAGATTTCTGCTTCTGCGCTGTTGATATGAAGAAGGATGAGATCAAGGCACTTGAGGAAGCTTATGCAAAGGCAGAGTGTCCTATTGTTTCCAACAACTCTGCACATCGTCTTACACCCGATGTTCCTATGATCGTTCCTGAAATCAATGCTGATCACGTAAAGATCATTGAGAGCCAGAGAAAGCGTCTCGGCACAAAGCGTGGCTTTATTGCTGTTAAGTCCAACTGTTCTCTCCAGAGCTATGTTCCTGCAATTCACCCCCTTATGCAGTTTGGCGTGGATAAGGTTCTTGCTTGTACATATCAGGCAATTTCCGGTGCAGGTAAAACATTTGAGCGTTGGCCTGAGATGGTAGATAACATTATCCCTTACATTGGCGGCGAGGAAGAGAAATCAGAGATCGAGCCTCTCAAGATCTGGGGTAAGATTGAGAATGACGAAATCAAGATGGCTGATGATATTGCAATCACAGCACAGTGCCTGCGTGTTCCTGTTTCCAACGGTCACACAGCAGCTGTGTTTATGTCTTTCAAAGATGCAGATAACAAGCCTTCCGTTGATGAGATCATCAAGATCTGGAGCGAGTACAAGGGCCGTGCACAGGAGCTCGAGCTTCCCAGCGCACCCAAGAATTTCCTCCACTATTTTACAGAGCCCGATCGTCCTCAGATCAAGTCTGAGAGAAACCTTGAGGGTGGTATGGCTGTTTCTATCGGCAGACTTCGTGAGGATACTCAGTACGACTACAAATTTGTTTGTATGTCTCACAACACACTTCGTGGCGCAGCAGGTGGTGCAGTTCTTCTTGCAGAGCTTCTTTGCGCAGAAGGTTATATGGACTAATTAAGTGATATTTTTATCACTATGACATTTTGAACGGAGGCAGATTTATGCGTAATCCCATTTATAAGGGTTCAGGCGTTGCAATTATCACACCTATGAACACAGACGGAAGCGTTAACTACGATTCCTTTGGCAAGATTATTGAATATCAGATTAACGGCGGCACTGATGCTATCATTGCTTGCGGTACAACAGGTGAGGCTGCTACTCTTTCTGAAAAAGAGCATTGCGAAGTTCTTGAGTTCGTAGCTCGTAAGGTTGATGGCAGAATTCCTGTTATCGCTGGTGCAGGCAGCAACGATACTGCTACAGCAATCAGCCTTTCAAAGGCTGCAAAGAATTACGGTGCAGATGCTATTCTCAGCGTAACTCCTTATTACAACAAAACATCACAGACAGGTCTTATCCGTCACTTTACTGCTATTGCTGATGCTGTAGATCTGCCTATGATCCTTTATAATGTTCCTTCCAGAACAGGTTGTAACATTAAGCCTGAAACTTATGCAGAGCTTTGTAAGCACGATAATATCGTTGCTACAAAGGAAGCAAATGGTGATATCTCTTCTGTCTCCAAGACACGTTCACTTTGCGGCGATAAGCTGGATATTTATTCAGGTAACGATGACCAGACTGTACCCTTTATGTCTTTGGGTGCACTTGGTGTTATCTCTGTTTTCGCTAACATCTGTCCCCAGGAAATGCACGATATCTGCAAACTTTGTCTCGACAATGACTTTGCTGAAGCTTCAAAGATGAACTTCAAGTATATCGAGCTTATGGATATGATGTTCTCCGACGTTAATCCTATTCCCGTTAAGACAGCTATGAATCTTATGGGCTTTGATTGCGGCGAGTGTCGTCTGCCTCTGGTACCCATGAGCTATCACGGTTATCACGATCTTAAGGATTGTATGGCTAAGTACGACCTTATCGGTAAGATTAAATAAAATAATAAAAATGTGGCGTGCCGACGGACTTGTGTTAGTCTGCCGCACGCCTGATTTTTTGGGAGTGTTCAGATTGATTAATATTCTTTTACATGGATGTAACGGAAAAATGGGACAAGCTGTTACAAATGCAGCTTTACAGAGAGAGGATATGAAGATTGTCTGCGGTGTTGATCCTTACGGCACATCAAACTACGATTATCCTGTGTATAAAGCTTTTGCAGATGTTAAGGAAGCGGTTGATGTTATCATCGATTTCTCTAACCCTGCTCTTATGAAGGATCTGTGTGATTATTCAGAGAAAAATTCTGTTCCTGCTGTAATATGTACCACAGGTCTCAGTTCAGAACAGACAGAGATGGTTAAGGCTCTTTCACAGAAAGTTGCTGTGTTCTCTTCAGGTAATATGTCTTTGGGTATCAACCTTCTTATTGAACTGTGCAAAAAAGCTTCACTTGTATTTGGCGGAGGCTTTGATGTGGAGATTATTGAAAAGCATCATAACCTTAAGCTTGATGCACCCAGCGGCACAGCACTGATGATTGCTGACGGTATTTCAAAAGTTCGTGAAGATGATCCTCGCTATGTTTACGACAGACACGCTTATCGTGCTCAGCGAGCAAAGAATGAAATCGGTATTCACAGTGTACGCGGTGGTACAATTGTTGGCGAACATTCTGTTATCTTTGCTGGTAACGATGAAGTTCTTACAATTTCTCACCAGGCACAGTCAAAGTCCTTGTTTGCAACAGGTGCACTTTCTGCTGCAGCTTTTATATGCTCACTTTCAGCAGGATTATATGATATGAGCGATATGCTCAAATGATTTTAACACCTCATGTTTTGGTACATAGTATGTATTAAAAAACATGAGGTGATTTAAATTTATGGAAAACCAGCTTATATTGCTGCAGAATATAACAGTTGCGGTAAGGGCAAAGAATATACTGGAGCGTGCAGGAATCCGTGGATATGTGCAAAAAACTCCCAAAATCAATAATAAATCAGCTTGCGGATATGGTGTGTATGTACCGGTAAATACAGATAAAGCTGTTGAAATCCTGAAAAGAAACGGTTTTGCAGTTCTGGGTAGAATTGAGATGAAGAAAATATGATATATCTTGATAACGCCGCTACTACTTTCCCTAAACCTGTGATTGTGAGAGAAGCAGTTGCAAAGTCTTTTTCTTTCAGTGCTAATCCGGGCAGGGCGGGGCACAGAATGTCTATAAAATCCGCCGAAACTCTTTATGAATGCCGAAATAATATATGTGAGCTGACAGGTTTTGAAAGACCCGAAAATGTAATTCTTCTGCCAAGCTGTACTTTTGCCATCAATACAGTAATAAAAGGTTTACTTAAGAAGGGAGACCACGTTGTGATTTCCTCACTTGAGCATAATTCTGTTGCACGTCCCGTGCAGCAATTGGCTGACAAGGGCATTATAACCTATAGTATTGCTGAAGTTTTTGAAAGAGATGATGATAAAACATTAGCATCTTTTCGTAGTGCTATGTGCGATAAAACAAAACTTGTTGTATGTACACATGCATCAAATGTGTTTGGTGTCAAATTGCCCATAGCAAGAATTTCAGCGTTATGCAGAATATATTCAGTACCTCTTTGCATTGATGCAGCGCAGACTGCGGGTATATCTCCCATAGATTTACAGGAGATAAAAGCAGATTATATATGTTTGCCCGGGCATAAAGGACTCTACGGCCCGATGGGTACCGGAGTACTGATAATCAATAGCGAAAATATTCCCGACAGTCTGATTGAAGGTGGTACCGGCAGCGGTTCTTCTGAACTCAAGCAACCGGATATGCTTCCTGATAAATTTGAGAGCGGAACGTTGAATCTACAGGGCTTTGCAGGTCTTTCAAAGGGAATTGAGTTTGTAAACAAAAAAGGGATTAATGCAATTCAGAAACACGAGATGATGCTTATAAACAAGCTCTATTCAGAATTCAGAAATATGGATGATGTGATATTATATACAGAGGTGCCCGATACAGAAAACTATGTGCCGTTGCTGTCATTTAATATAAAAAATTCAGAGCCTGAGCAGGTTGCAGCATTCCTTGATAAGTATTACGGAATTGCAGTTCGTGCAG
>CALEIO010000229.1 GCA_937875885.1 uncultured Clostridia bacterium
CTTGCCGTCTGTGTACTCGCCATTGAAAAGATCACCGCAAGCGCACTTGAGCACGCCGTCTACAAATGCATAGATGTGGCCTGTTGCTTCAACTGCTGTGCCCCAATCAACGATAGATGCACAACCGTCGCAATATGTTCTGCCTGTGAAGCCTGCCTCTGTACAAGTTGCAGCCTTATCTGCTACTGCAGTTGCTGTGTGCTTATGCCAAGCTGTCTTGTTATCAAGCTCTGTTGCTACAGTGAAATCACCGGAGAAGCCACAGATGTAGTTGCTGTCAACTGTGCCGTCTGTGTATGTAACAGAACCATAAACGCTGTTAAGCTCAATGCTGATTGTGGGGATAGCACCAGTTGCAAACTGAGCATCAGAAGTGACACCTGTTGCTGCCTCATCCCATGCCCATACACGAACAGGAATGGAAGCAAGTGTCTGAGCACCTGTGAGTGTGCCGTTGTTTGTAAGAGTTACTGTAAGCTCTCTGTCAAGCTCATCATACTCATACTCTGCCTCTACACCGGGAGCAAGAACGATGTTCTTATACTCGAAGGAGTTTGTGAGGTCGAGCTTAAGAGTTGTCTTAACTGTCTTTGTGTTAGCAGCATCTGTTGTGTTGATGTCTGCATAGTAAAGTGAACCAGCCTTGGGCTTAGCACCAGACTCGTTGCGACCTACAAGAGATACAACGGGAGCTGTTGCTTCACCTGCAACTGTGAAGGACTTTGTAACGCGTGTTACGTTGCCCTGCTTGTCAGCAATTTCAAATGTAACATTGTGTTTGCCGTTGTTGAGGTAAATGTCAGACAGAGCAAGAGTCTTGCCTGCGCACTTGAATGTGGAGTTAGAGGATACATCAATACCATCGATGTAGATCTTAGCTGTTGTGTAGTCAAGACCTGTAGCGTTGCTGTTCTCAACCTCTGCAACTGTAGCCTCAAAGGATACACAGTTGTTCTTTACAGTCTGGTTGTTAAGAAGAACAAAGTTGTCGATGTTCTCAGAAATCTTTGCATCTGTGATAGCAGGTGCATTTCTGTCATCTGTAACATCACTATAGTCGATTGTAATATCATCGATATAGTAAGTCATTGTTCTGGGTGTATCTGTAGCAGATCCTGTGAATAACTGGAGGAATGCAGGATAATAGTTACCGCCGCTTGTACCGAATGCTACACCATTGTTCTTTTCGGGATCATAAAGAGTTGTTGTCTGCTTGATGTTATCAGCAAGGTCTGTCAGGTCATAGTACATATAAACCCAACCAGCCTCAGGAATGCCATAGTTTGTTGCATAACTTACATTAGCATTATCGTATGCAGACTTCATATACTTGTAAGTGATACCTGTTGTACCGTCAGCCTTTGTTGTACCACGACAGATACGGAAAGCAACATTGGTAACATCGGGAACATAAACCCACATACCGATACGGATACCGTTCATGCCGTTTGCTACATCACGGAGAACCTGAGTTTCACCTGTGTAGTAGAGGTAGTTGTACAGCCAACCACCGATATCTGCGACATTCTTGTGGTCCATTACAAAGCCCAAGGAATATTCGCCGTTCTTTACTTTGCCGCCATTCTCCTCAGATGCAAGGAAAACGTCGGATGTCTGCTTGTCAATACCGTTTGAATATCCGTTGAGAGGCTCGGAAACGGGATACTTAGCATCGGGATTAGCAGCGTTCTTCTCGTCGATCCAATCGAAGATTGTCTCTGTGCCGTGCCAATCGGAAATATCGCCGTCTTCAAAGTCGAAGAGAACATCAGAACCCTTACCGAAAGTAATGTTTACTGTATCTTTAAGGTCAGATGCCAGCTTGAATGTAGCTGTCAGAGTTGTATTCTTGATTGTTTCGTCAGTTCCTGCAATAAATGTAAAGCCGTCAAGTACACCTGCTTTTGCATCTGCAATAACGAAATCATAGTCTGCTGCAGTAGAATATACCTCGTTGAGGTTGTACATTGCTGTAACTGCAACAGAAGCACTCTTTGAGTAAGGAATAGTCTTGTCTTCAGCATCGAATCCAACACTTGTGGGAATAACAACGTGGATATCCTTAGTGCCTACAACCTTACCGTTGTATTCCATCTGGATAGCAACATCGCCAACCTTACCATTGGAAACGAATGTGCCGTCTGCAATTGTACCGAATGTAGGATCAGAAAGTGACCACTCTACATCAGCAGGTACATCAGCAGGGCCACCTGCTGCGTCGATACCCTTAGCAGAGAATGTATAAGTTGAACCGGGAACAAAGAACTCATACTCACCGGAGATAGCAGCACGATCAAATGTACCGTCAGCTACAGCTGTGGATACGATAACGAGTGTGTTGGAAACAGCACGCTCAGCAAGACCGGAGGGGCTGTTAAGAAGAACGAACTCTGTTGTACCTTCTCTGATACCACCAAAAGTAGCAGAGTTACCGCCGTCAAGGTGGAGAGCATCCTCACAACCCATAGCGAGCATTACTTCTGCCTGCTCCTGATATGTAAGACCAACTGTCTGTGTCTGAGAGCCATCAGCAGTCATAAGGATAACCTTGCCATCCTTTGTAAGACCGATTGTCTGACGGGGATACTTTGTTGTCTTGTCAAGACCGGAAACTACAGCGCCGTCCTTAACAATGTGAACATAACCGCCGATAGCTTCTTTGATCTGTCCCTTGTAATTGCTGTACTCACCCTTATCGCCGATCATATAAGTACCGTCTTTGAGAACAGCAAAGAAAGCGTAGTTGTTGCCTTCTTTTTCGTTTGTTACGTCAACGCCTTCCATTACAAAAGCACCAGTGGGCTTACCGGTTGTTGTATTGTAATAAGAAGCGTTGATACCTGCAACTACAGTGAAAGGCTCATCGTAGTTGTTCTCCATAGCAGCAACCTGCTCTGACAGGGTCTGAAGGCCCCATGTAGAAATCTGGTTGTCCATGTAGTTAGCATACACCTGAACTGTATCAACAGTTGTGTCAACTGTTGTAACGTACATCTCAACACGCTTGTTGTTTCTGTCGAAAGCAACGATCTCGTTGAGAGTTACACCGGGAGCCAGAGTAGATTGAGCGTCTTCAATAACGTTCAGACCGGCAACTTCAGCGTAGTTATCGGTGATGCCTTTTGCGCCTGTAACGGCTGCTGTTGATGCCAACAATGACATGGGCACAAGGGATGCCAACATCAGAATTGCCAGAACAGCGGAAAGGAATCTTTTCATATGTCTCTCTCCTTAAATAAAATTTGTACCTCATATTGCAGAGAATACTATTCAAGTTTATTATATACCCTTTAATAAACAAAAATCAAGTATCATTGATAAATTTATATAAAAAAATCTGGCAGAAATTCACTTTTTCTGCCAGATTATTCATTAATATTTGATTTTAGTCGTACCCGTTGGGATTGTTCTTCTGCCAATTCCAGGTATCACGGCACATATCCTCAACCCCAAGCTCTGCTTTCCAGCCAAGTTCTCTTTCTGCTTTTTCGCTCAGAGCATAGATTTCATCAAGGTCTCCCGGTCTGCGTGCTGTGATAACATAAGGAATATCCACACCTGAAGCCTTTACAAAAGCATCTCTCAACTCCAGCACAGTTGTACCCTTACCTGTTCCGAGGTTGAATGCCTCGCAGCCAGACTTGCCATTCATCCACTCTACAGCCTTAACGTGACCCTTTGCAAGGTCTACTACGTGAATATAATCTCGGCTGCCTGTGCCGTCGGAAGTTTTATAGTCATCGCCAAAGACATTGAGCTTTTCAAGTCTTCCTACAGCAACCTGGGAAATATAAGGCATAAGGTTATTGGGAATTCCTCGGGGAGATTCACCAATGAGTCCGCTGCTGTGAGCACCTACGGGGTTAAAGTATCTGAGCAATGCAACACACCAGTTGCTGTCAGCCTTGCACAAATCTCTGAGAATTTCTTCTATGAACAGCTTTGTGCGACCATAAGGATTTACTGCACCAAGCTTCATCTCCTCATTAACGGGCATTTTGTTATCCTCTGCATAAACTGTTGCAGAAGATGAGAACACCAGCTTCTTTACATTATGAGCATTCATAACATCCAGAAGAGCAAGAGTGTTTACTATATTATTGTTATAGTACATAAGGGGATCTCTTACAGATTCCCCCACTGCCTTGTAACCTGCAAAATGGATTGCTGCTTCAATCTCGTTTTCTTCAAACACTTTGTTAAGGAGAGCTTTGTCTCTGACGTCTCCCTCATAGAACTTTGCAGTTTTACCTGTAATCTGCTCTACTCTTTTGATGGCGCCTGCGCTGCTGTTGCTCAGATCATCAACAACCACTATATCGTATCCTGCATTCAGAATCTCAACGCAGGTATGGCTGCCGATAAAGCCTGCACCACCTGTGATAAGTATTGACATATCATCACCTCAATAAAACCTTTGCCTAAAGCAAACCCTGATGCTGTTTAAGCACCTTTTTTCTTTAACATTGTGGACACTATCTTCTTCATTTCGGTAACAAGGAAAACCGGATTCAGACTCTGCAAAATAAGTATATTATTACGTCTGATAGGTTTAAGAATGAATCCAATTACAAAATTAGCAAAGAACTGTGTCATAAGTGAAGCAAAAGCTGCTCCACAAGCTCCGTAATAAGGAATAAGCACTGCATTCAGCGCAATGTTGAAAAGTGCACCTGAAAGATTTATTATCCACAGATACTTCTGCTTTTCCTCCGCAAGAATCCATACATTTCTTACGGCGCCCATTACAGAGAAAATAAAATACCAGACCAGAATCTGTAAAACAGGAGCTGTAGCTGCATAATCTTTGCCGTACAGGATACCAACTACAAGCTTTGCAAACACTGTGAGAACAACACACTGGGCAATAGCAAGATAAAGATTTATGCTGTACAGTCGTTTTACGTTCTTTTCATATTCTGAAGATTTGTCTTTCTTATTCTGTAAAATCAAAGGTCTGAAAGAATCTATAATTGCCAGATATACAAACTGCGCTGCTGTAGCACAGGTAATCGCCGCGGAATAGAAACCATTTTCTTCTTTACCAACCATATTGGTAATCATAATATGGTCTGTATTCTGAATAATTACAAGCATCATTGCTGCGAGTATGTAATGCTTACTGGAAGACACCATAGATTTTGCTACAGAGAAAGAGAAAGAAAAGCCACTTCCCTTTTTAAGGTAGATAAAAATCAGGCTGATTCCTACTATGCCGAAATCAAGAGAGTTTGCAACTGCAAACCAAAGAACACTCTTCTGTGCAACAAGAAGAAAGATTTTATAGATTGATACTACAACGTAAGCACAGAGCATAACAATGGATGAATACTTGGATATCAGTTTATACTGAAACCAGTACTGCACCATTTCCAGAGCTGTGCAAACAAGAGAAATGCTATAAAGCAAACATACTACTATAGTAATTGTTTCCCCTGCATTCATAACCGAAGCAAAAGCTGTAACACCTGCAACACAGAACAAACCTGAAACTATGTTAAGCAACAGGGATGTTCCCATTATCTCTTTTTCTTTGTGGGGATTTTCTACCAGTTCACGAACCAGAGTAGCATCAAATCCCAGTTTCATAATGGGCATTGCAAAAGCTGTAAGAGATGCGGCGTAATTTATAAGACCATAGTTCTCGGGCTGTAGATATCTTGCACAAAGCATTCCCACAACAAACTGAATGAGAGACTGAGCAATCTTACAGATTATTATCCACTTTGCATTATTAAATACTTGTTTTGCTTTCATAGCACACCGTTTCCGATCATTACATACAATGTTATACCCACCGAACAAAATTGTTATCGGTGGGATTTTTAGTTAAAACATAAAATAAGGTCTGTTATCAACCATACAGTTGACCGTCTTTTTTTGCACCGATAAATGGAAGTGCAAAGACAAAATAAATCAGATAAGCAATCTCGATTCTGAGAGAGGGATTATAGAACATAAGCACTATACTTACAATAGAAATAATCATTGCCATCTGACAATAAAGCAGATTCGATTCCTGACGCTTTTTCATTACAGATGCAAATATAAAGCACATAACAAAGAATGAAGCAAAAACAATTACACCTACATAGCCTGTTTCAAGGAACAGGAATGCACTGGAAAACCAGTTGTAATGAAGTTCCGAATATCTTTGATAGAAAGCTGTGTTGAATGCATCAAAAGAAGAGGTATCGCAGTTGCCAAGACCCATTCCGAAAAGCTTCAAAGGCCAGGAAGTAAGGAATGTAGCAGAGATAATAGGAATCGCAGTGAATCTGCCCAGGTCCTCTTCTGAAGCATAGTTTTCTGCTGTAATAAGCTCAAGCATTCTGTCAAAAGTAATTTCACTGCCTGCACCGAAAATGGAAGTGATAAATGTACTTGCTACCGAAAAGATAATAACAGCTGCCAGAATCAAAGCGAATTTTCTCCAGGAATATGCTGTGAACATAGTAGCAAGAAGAAGGATAAGAACAAACAAAAGGAAGAACGCCTTGAGCTCCGCCATAGCGGAAATCAACAGTACAACTCCACACTTTGCAGCACAGAGCCCAAATTTTTCCTGTTTATTCATAAACATTAGCAGACTTTTTGCGATAACGATTGAGAAGAATGTGATTGTGTATGAATTACAACCCTTTTCAACACCGAATATACCGCCAAGGTAATCCTGCTCGTATCCCTGTACAAAAAACTGAAAAAGACAAACTCCGATGTTTATCCAGAAAACAACATCGATAAACTTAAGGCATCCCGCTGCATCCTCTTTATCGAAAAATATGCAGAATGCAAAAAATGCAAAATAAAAACGGAAGTTATTTCGAAGTCCCCAGAAATAGTACAGGAACGACTCATAATTAAACAAATACACAACAAACGTTATGAGAAAAAATACCGCCAGGAATACCAGGTACGGGACAAGCTTCTTATTAAATGACAACGACCTGCCAAAAAAAATAATGAGTGCAATGGCAAGCCATGCTGCATCAATTGTATATTTTACCAAAGATGGTAACCCCAAAAATCCCTGAAGGGTGCCCAGAAAGAAGGGCATAAAGAAAATATACAATGTTATCCATTGTGGGAAAGTATGCTTTTTAATAAGCAAATTTCCCGTAGTAGTAAGTTTCATAAAAAACCTCTTATGATTATTTGTGAGTGTTATACCACAGAAGAAGATTGCAAAGGAAATAGCACTTCTTTCTGAGAACTTTCCAGAAAAGTCGTGCAACCTTACTGTCAAGGCAAAGAACTTCGTCGCCCAGAGTAGCCACAAGGTTCGGATTCTTCATAACACTCTTAAGCTCTTTTTTCTTTTTATCCTTGGGAAGATCAGATCTGTATATCTGCATAAGTGTACCCAATGTAAGTCCGTGGTATCGGGACATTACGTGGTAAGTTGTCTTCTTCGGAAGCTGTGCAGACTCGATATATTCAAGGCATTTATTAAGGAAAACGTCATTTCTTTCCTGTCTGCCCTCTTTATATGCTCTGGAAAGAGAATTGTCTCTCTTGTAGTAATTATACAGACACTCGGGAACAATACTGAGATTGTTGAGAACTGAAAAAAGCTCAAGGGTAAAATAGGAGTCTTCTGAAATAATCTCACGTTCAGACTTGAAAAGCAGAGAATTATTGCGGAGCATCTCAAGGGAATACATCTTACCCCATGCGCTTACTCCAAAGCCAAGCTCGTATGTATAAAGATAAGGAAGAATTTCTGTCTTAACAGCTTCACCCTCAAAGTAGAGATCAGAAACTTTAATCGCTCTGGGCTCTACCCTGCCGTCATCATATACATTATTACGACCGAAGATAACCAGCTCGCTGTTATGCTCTTGTGCTGCATTAACACACTTTTCAACAAGAGTAAGCTCGATGCTGTCATCGCTGTCAAAGAAGAAAATGTACTTACCTGTGGCAACTTCCATACCGGAATTTCTGGCATAACCCAGGCCACCGTTTTCTTTGTGAACAACTTTGATTCTGGAATCCTTTTGAACCCATGCATCGCACATTGCAGGACAATTATCGGGAGATCCGTCATCAACAAGGATAATTTCCAGATTCTTGTAGGTCTGGTTTACAACAGAGTTGATACATCTGTCCAGATATTGCTCTACATTATATATAGGTATAACAACTGTTACTAAAACGCTCATATTGCACCTTAATTTCTTAACAGGGAATCGTAGATTGCATTGTAGTGTTCAATCTTCTTTTCCCAGGTATTTTTTGCTGCCAGATTTTTCATTGCTTCTCCCCTGAGAGCTCTTCCCTCGGGATTCTGTCCGCAATGGATTATTGCATCGCGCAGACTGCTCTTAAATGACTGAAGATCATTTCCATCATAGAAATAAGCAGTATCGTCAGTCATAAGTACCTTGCCACCGTATCTTCCGATTGTAATTACGGGTTTCCCCTGAGCCATAGCCTCCAGAAGTACAGAGCCTGTGGTTTCTCTCAGGCTTGGCATTATAAGCACATCGGCTTTCTGATATTCCTCATTCATACCGATAAAAGGAAGTCTTCCTGTGAAAACAACCTTATCCTCTATGGAGAGTTTCTTTACTTTTTCCTGCAAAGCTTTTAGGTCGGGACCCTCTCCCACAATTCTGCACTCATAGTCAAAGTCGTCGGGAAGTGTGGACAAAACATCAAAAAGGAAGCTGTGCCCTTTTCTGTAAACAAGTCTGCCTGCAAGAAGGATTCTGAGTTTTACGTTATTGTAGGGTGAGATATTATCGGTTACAATCTCCTGACTGCCGATTCCGATTTCGGAATAAACCTCTGATGGAACATCTTTGCAAAGGGACGAAAGATACTCTCTTGTCTCTTCATTGCAGAACATAAGATAATCACAGCCCGAAAGTCTTTTAGTTATTCTGTAATTTATTTTTGTAAAAACATTAACTGCTTTTCTGGTAAGTTCAACTATACGGTTACTTTTTGTGTAAGCATTGAGTGCTTTCGGACAATATTCACCGCCACCCAAAGGACCGCAGACAAACTTCACATCAGGTATCTCACCATATCTGCCGATGCTTCTGAATTCAACGGGAGTAATCTGGTGAATGATATCTATTTTTTCTTTTTTACAAATCATTAACGATCACAAAAATATCGTATTTTTCGGTGGTGCTGGCGTGAGCACTGAAAGCGGCATTCCAGACTTCCGCAGCCCCGATGGGATATACAATGATGTTATGGGGCCTAATGAGTGCATCTCCACCGATACACCGACATAAAGCCCCATAATAGGGTATAAAAAAATTATACCCTAAAATCCAATGATACCGGGTTATTTCCTTCAAAATGTATCTCTTTGATTATTGACCGCCACAGTTGGCGTTTATCTTCACGCGACAGGCTCGTATAGATAGATGTAAAATCCGAAGCAAGGAACTCTTTCAACTTCGTTAAGTCCTTGGGAACGATTTCGCATTTGTCTATACGGGCTTTTTTTATTTCCTCGTTCAGCATTGCGGACTCTTTCAAGTATTCCTCGTCGGGCTTATTACCGGCCATATACATAACATTCAGACG
>CALEIO010000230.1 GCA_937875885.1 uncultured Clostridia bacterium
CGGCGTGGACGTAACGGCGTATTATGAATTTACGACGAATTTCGGTACGCTCTCCATTCTCAAACGCGATTTGAAGATTAAGACGGGTTCGGATTCGAAAGTTTACGACTGGAAAGCGTTGACGAACGATACGATCGTTGAAAAAGACGGTAACAATTACCAATCAAAATATGCCCGGGAAAATCATCACCGGGGCATTTGCTCCGAAAGTGAATGGGGCCCCATCAAGCGTGACATTGAGCTTTTAAAGGAAACCAAAGCACCATACCATGTATGCCATGTTTCCGCAAAAGAAAGCATAGACCTTATCCGTAAAGCAAAGGCAGATGGCATAGACATCACCTGCGAAACAGGCCCCCACTACCTCATCTTTACCGATATGGACCTCCAGGAGGATGCTCGCTGGAAGATGAACCCACCACTCCGCTCGGCCGAGGACCGCGCAGCACTCATCGAGGGCATCAAGGACGGCACTGTGGATATGATTGCCACAGACCACGCTCCCCACAGCGCAGAGGAAAAGTCAAAGGGTCTTGCAGGCAGTGCCATGGGCATTGTAGGCATCGAGACAGCTTTCCCCGTGCTCTACACAAATCTTGTTAAAAAGGGTGTAATCACCCTTGAAAAGCTCACAGAGCTTTTAAGCGTCAACCCCTCAAAGCGATTCGGCTTTGACATCGAAATCAAAGAGGGCAAGGGCGCAAACCTTACGGTCTTTGACCTGGAGGAAGAATACGAAATCAACCCCGAGGAGTTCATCTCCAAGGGCAGAGCAACCCCCTTTGCGGGAGACAAGGTTTTCGGAAAATGCCTGATGACGATGTGCGATGGTAATATCGTCTGGAAGGATAATGAATAAACAGTTTAAGATGAATTGATACAGGAGGAATTAATTATGCCAAAACGCGAAGATATCAAGAAAATTCTTATCATCGGCTCCGGTCCCATTATCATTGGTCAGGCCGCAGAGTTCGACTATGCAGGCACACAGGCTTGTCTTGCACTTAAAGAAGAGGGCTACGAGGTTGTACTGTGCAACTCTAACCCCGCTACAATTATGACAGACACAACTATTGCTGATAAGGTTTATATGGAGCCTCTTACTCTGGAGTATATCGCAAGAATTCTCCGCTACGAGCGTCCCGATGCAATCATCCCCGGCATTGGCGGACAGACAGGCCTTAACCTTGCTACACAGCTTGAGAAGAAAGGCATCCTTGAGGAGTGCGGTGTAGAGCTTCTGGGCACAAGCTCAGAGAGTATCGAGCGTGCAGAGGACAGAGAGCTGTTCAAAGAGCTCTGCCAGTCCATCGGTGAGCCGGTTATCCCGTCTGAGATCACATACTCCATCGACGAGGCGAAAGAGGCTGCACCTGCTCGATCACTGTCGGAGACGCTGGCACCTGAGGCTCAACATGATGGGTAGTCTGCTCGGGCTTCTGCGTGTCATACTCATACAACCTATATTCCTCGATCAGTCTTATAAGCTTCTCAGGATACTTAGGATCGGTAGCATAGCCGGCAGCCTTGAGACCATATGCCCAGCTCTCATAGTCTGTCAGTTCATAATCAAAGAGGAACTTATATCTGTCTCTGTAACGTAGGAAATCGGAATGATCCCGATATGACTGCTCCGGAGAAGAATATTTCCTGAAACACTCCCCTTTACGGTCATCGTCATAGTACATCTTTTTACCTTTCCAGTTATTATGACACTTTATGCCGAAATGATTGTTTCCTTCTACAGCAAGTTCGGAAAGACCGTAACGTGACTCCAGAAGTCCTTG
>CALEIO010000231.1 GCA_937875885.1 uncultured Clostridia bacterium
ATACACAGTTACCGGCAGACGTACAGCGTCAACCGACAGAATGATAGTGTCTGATATGCAGGGTAATCCCTTGCTCAAAATACGTGTGGCACCCTTTCATGTGTTTTATGCTTTCAGCGTAAACGATTCAAAAGAACGATTCACAATGGTAGCGGCAAACATTGGCAGCAGAACAGATTTCCGTTTTCACGGGATAAGTTGGTTGCTTTGCCGTGGTTGTGACAGACGTTCCTTTGAGATTTACGATGCGGACGGCTCTGTTGTTATGAGCCAGAGTGCAGATAAACTGATTTCTTCGGGAGTTTACACTCTGGATATTATAAGTGAGCGCAGAGAACTTTTCTGCATTGGTGCTGCTGTGTGTGCAGATGTAATCAATTATGCAGATTCAGCTGTTAAAGTAACAGTTTAGTTTATTTTTAATCTGATTTCAGTTAAAGGAGAATTATTATGGATAAATTACTCAGACTTCTTTCAGAGAATTCCGCTTATTCTGCAAAGGAACTTGCTTTGCTTGTAGGTGATACTGAAGATAACGTAAAAACAAGAATTAACGAATATGAGGCGCAGGGTGTTATCAAAGGATACCGTGCAGCGGTTAACTGGGAAAAGATTAAGGATTCCGGTGTAACTGCATATATCGAGCTTAAGGTTACTCCCACAAAGGACAAGGGATTTGAGGATATAGCAGAGAAGATTATGGCTTTTGAGGAAGTTTCATCTCTCTATCTTATGGCAGGTACATACGACTTGGCTGCAATCGTAAAGGCAGATACAATTCAGGATGTATCCTCTTTTGTAACCCGCAAGCTTGCTGCTCTTGACGGTGTGCTTTCTACAGCAACTCATTTTATTCTCAAGAGATACAAAGATGGTGGTCTGGTGCTTTCAGACACTCCCGACGATGAAAGGTGCATGCAGTTCTGATGGATTACAGTAAATATTTGAACGAAACGATTCAGAACGTTAAGCCTTCGGGTATCAGACGTTTCTTCGATATCGTTAACGAAATGGAAGAAGTTATCTCACTGTCCATCGGCGAGCCTGATTTCCGTACTCCCTGGCACGTGAGAAAAGCAGGCATTGAATCTCTTGAAAACGGCAAAACCTGGTACACACCCAACAGGGGTTTCAAAACCCTTTGCCAGGAGATTAGCGCTTTTGTGAACAGAAAATATAATCTTGATTACAACCCCGATTCAGAAGTTATAGTAACAGTAGGTGGCAGCGAAGCCCTTGATATTGCAATCCGTTGTCTGGTTAACCCTGGTGAAGAAGTGCTTGTTCATCAGCCTTCATTCGTTTGCTATGAACCCCTCACAAATATGAGCGGTGCTTCTGCTGTTATTATCGATACAAAGGAAGAAAACGATTTCCGTCTTCAGCCTGAGGAGTTGGAAGCTGCCATTACAGAGAAGAGCAAACTCTTGATTTTGTCATATCCCAACAATCCCACAGGCGCTACAATGAGAAAAGAAGATCTGGAGGCTTTGTGTGATGTTATCATTAAGCATGACCTTCTTGTAATCTCTGATGAAATCTACAGCGAGCTTACATACAGCGGCAACCATGTGTCAATTGCATCTCTGCCCGGTATGCGCGAGCGCACAATTGTAATCAACGGTTTCTCCAAAGCCTTTGCTATGACTGGCTGGAGACTTGGCTATGCAATGGGTCCCAAAGAGATTATTGCTATGATGACTAAGCTTCATCAGTACTGCATTATGTCTGCGCCCACTATTGCACAGTATGCAGCCATAGAAGCCCTCAGAAACGGCGACAAAGACATTGAGCATATGCGTAATGAATACGATATGCGCCGTCGCTTTGTAGTAGGAAGCTTCAACGATTTAGGCCTTACTTGCTTTGAGCCTCACGGTGCTTTCTATTGTTTCCCTTGCATTAAGTCCACAGGACTCAGCTCTGAAGAATTCTGCACAAGACTTCTCAAGAGTAAGCACGTTGCAATCGTGCCCGGTGATGCATTCGGTGAATGTGGCGAGGGTTTTGTCCGTGTATCATACTCATACTCATTAAAGCATCTTACAGAAGCTATGAGCAGAATCAAGGAATTTTTAGAGGAACTTTAATATGCGTGTAACAGCAATTGCTCCTGCAAAAATCAATTTAACTCTGGACATACTCGGTCGCAGATCCGACGGATATCACGATGTGGATATGCTTATGCAGTCAGTTTCTTTGTTTGAAACTGTTACCGTTACAGCAGACCCTGAAGATTTATCAGGCACAGGTGAGATTGTTATCACCTGCGATAAAGAAGGTGTGCCCTGCGACTCAAAGAATATTGCATACAAAGCGGCAGAAAGATTCTTTGAATATACAAAAATTCCCTTTGGCAAGATTTCAATCGACATCAGAAAGAAGATTCCTTTTGGTGCTGGTCTTGCGGGCGGTAGTGCTGACGGCGCAGCTGTAATTGTAATTCTCAACAGAATCTTTGATACAAAGCTCACCCAGGATGAACTCTGCCGAATCGGCGAAAAAGTCGGCGCAGATGTGCCTTTCTGTATTGTTGGCGGTACAAAGCGCGCTACAGGGACAGGCACCACACTTTCAAAACTTCCTAAACTTTCCAAGTGCTTTATTGTGCTGTGTAAGCCCGAAGTGTCAATTTCTACTGCAGAAGCCTATGCTCTGGCTGACAGCCGCACAGGTGCAAGATTATCATACACAGATCTTGGCGTAAAAGCGCTCTACAGCGGCAGCGCAAGAAATGTGTCCGATTTTCTCCATAACGATTTTGAGGAAGTTCTTTCTCTGGATGTTATCAATTCCATCAAAAGCACAATGCTTAAAAGTAAAGCTTTGGGCTCTGCTATGAGCGGATCAGGCTCAACTGTGTTTGGTATATTTCTCACAAAGAAAAAAGCGGACGCTTGCGCAGAAATTCTTCGTCAGGAATACGAGGAGGTATATGTGGGAAGACCCGTTTC
>CALEIO010000232.1 GCA_937875885.1 uncultured Clostridia bacterium
AATGATTATCCCCTTTATTTTGACGGGATGAATGAAAAAGGTCTGTGTATGGCGGGACTTAATTTTGTGGGCAACAGCGTGTATAATGAGTACAGAGGGGAAAAAGAAAATATCGCATCCTTTGAGTTTATTCCGTATATCCTCTCAAACTGCAGCAGCGTGGGGGAAGCCCGCAGACTGCTCCAGAATCTCAACATTACCAACACATCTTTTTGTGACGGGCTTTCGGTGTCTTCTCTCCATTGGATGATTTCGGACAAAGATGAATCCATAACGGTGGAAGCTGTGCGGGACGGGTTAAGGGTATATACGAATTCTGTGGGAGTGCTTACAAACAATCCGCCCTTTGAGTATCAGATAAAGAATCTTCGACGTTTTTCTTGTTTAAGTCCTCATTCTTATGAATCTGCAAAAGCAGGAAAGGTGTCTTTTTACACTCGGGGAATGGGTGCTGTGGGGCTTCCGGGAGATTACACCTCACAGGGCAGGTTTGTACGGGCAGCGTTTGTAAGGAGTTGCTCTTCCCAAAAGCAAACGGAAGAAGAGAGCGTGACACAGTTTTTTCATATTCTTAATTCGGTGTCTGTGCCCGAGGGTGCTTGTGTGACAGAAAAAGGAGAGTATGACAAAACTCTGTATAGCGCTTGTATGAGTGCAGAAAAAGGAATTTATTACTATAAACCCTATGAGAGTCACAGCCTGTTTGCTGTAGATATGAACAGAGAGGACAAAAACTCTGCACAGCTTGTGTGTTTTCCTTTTAGAAAAGATGAAAATATAAGAAGATTAAACTAAAACCTTCGGGGGGATTTATGCTCTCCCGAAGGTTGATTTTTTGGATTATTACCGTAAATATGCAAAAACAGACATCCTTATATATACCATTGAAAATATATGATAATCGTGTATAATGAGGATAGATTTTTAAGAGGTATATGTGTATGAAGAAAATGAAACTTTTCAGTCTTGCATGGCCTATATTTATCGAAACAGCGTTGTTTATGCTGTTGGGATTTGTAGATGTGTTTATCCTCAGCAGATATAACGATCTGGCGGCATCCTCGGTGAATACGGCCAATCAGGCAATATCTATCACAACAATTGTATTTACGGTAATTTCTACTGCCAGTGCAGTAATGATATCCCAGTATCTTGGAGCTAAAAAGAGAGAGTCGGCTTCCCGAGTAGCGGCACTTTCTCTTACATTTCATCTTTTCTTTGGTGTGCTCATAAGCTTGTTGTTTCTGTTTTTCGGTAAGCAGATGCTTTCTTTCATCGGTGCAAAGGGCACAGTGCTGGAGTTTGCTTCGGAATACCTTTCCATTGTAGGCGGATTCATCTTTATGCAGGCTGTTATGAGCTCTATGTCCGTAATCATCCGCAACCACGGAATGACAAAGGTTTCTATGTTTGTAACGGTTGGTATGAATGTGCTCAACACAGTGCTTGATGTGGTCTTTGTGTTGGGTGTGGGACCTTTCCCCCAGCTTGGTGTAAAGGGTGTTGCCATTGCCACCACAATGAGCAGAGTGCTTGGTGTGTGCGTGCTTGGTATGGTGCTTTTCAGAAAGATTGAAAGCCTTAAAATTTTCAGACTCCTCAGACCTTTTCCAAAAGAAGATGTGATCAATATTGTAAAGATTGGTGTGCCCTCTGCTCTGGAAACTTTTCTTTATAATGTTTCCCAGGTGATAATCACTTCCATTGTGCTTAATTGCCTGACAGAAACAGAGCTTATAACAAAAACTTATCTTCACAATATAACAATGTTCTTCTATATTTTTGCGGTTTCAATCGGTCAGGCTTCCCAGATTATGATTGGTCACCTTGTGGGTGCAAAGCGATACGACGAAGCCGACAAGCAAGCCTACAAATCCTATGGACTTGCTTTGATGATAGTTATGTCAGTTAGCTTTGTGGGAGTGTTGTTCAGAACAAATCTTGTGGGAATATTCACCACAGATCAAGGGGTTATAGCTCTGGGTGCAAATCTGCTTCTGATAAATCTTGCACTTGAACTGGGCAGAACATCTAACCTGGTGCTTATAGCCTGTCTGCGCGGCACGGGAGATGTTTTTTATCCTACCTTGTGCGCAATATTTTCTATGATATTTGTAAGCACTCTGGGCTCATATTTCTTCGCTGTTGTGCTGGATATGGGCATCTATGGCCTTTGGGTGGCAAACGCTGCTGATGAGTGCATCCGCGGTGGACTTATGTTCCTGCGATGGAAGAGCAAAAAGTGGCAGACAAAAGGAATAACCTGATAAAAAGAAAAGTCCTGTTCGTTTGAACAGGACTTAATTTTTTGCTTTATGGGAGATATATACCCAGAGCATTATGGGTGAATGAATCAAACAGCCCCACAGCGGCAAATCCGCACACCATACCCACAACAACACCTGCAAGAACATCTGTCAGGTAATGCACACGCAGATAAATTCTGCTGAAAGAGATAAGACTTGCAATGATGAAAATAGGAATTATCCAATAAAAATTCAAGTGAACAAGTGCAACTGCAACTACAGAGAATGAGGATGCAGTGTGACCCGACGGAAAAGATGAGTGACGGGGACGTTTGATGATGTGCTCCTCTTTGGGAAGCTGCTCAATGGGGCGGACTCTGCCCACAATACGCTTGATTGTAACTTCGCCCACCAGCCATGCAACAAGAACTCCCAGCACAATGCAGAGAATAGCATCAAGGTTATCACCCTCAAAATACATAGGGATGCAGAGGATAGCCCACACAAGACCGCCTGTGCCCAATGTGGTAATGAATTTCATTATTCTGTTGTTGGTGCGACTGTGGAGCTTTGAGATCTTTCTGAAAACAAAAGCATCCAATGTTCGTAGTTTTTTCAGCATACAGAAACCTCGGGTGCATAGTTTTTATAGTTCTCTCTTATGATACCACAAAAAATATTTTTTGAAAATAGTTTTTTGCGGAAACTGTCGACTTTTTATATAGTTCAGGGAATAGTAATCTGCAACAGGTGTGCAACAGCAGGAATAGAAAGCCCCTGCTGACAGGATGTGGGACTCATAAGAGCTCCTGTGGCAATGAAGAGAATGTTTTTAAGCCCTTTTCTTGAAAGAGCAGGCAGAAGATGTCCGCACAGTACAGAAGCGGCACAGCCGCACCCTGAACCGCCAGCGTGAACATCCTGGATGTCTCTGTTGTAGATAAGGAGTCCGCAGTCCTTGTGATTGTCTTTTATCTTTACCCCCTGCTCTTCTGTAAGCTCATACAAAAGTGCAGAGCCTGTCTGTCCTAAATCTCCCGTAAAAATTCCGTCATATTCAGCGGGGGTTGT
>CALEIO010000233.1 GCA_937875885.1 uncultured Clostridia bacterium
TACCATTGAAGAGTCAAAGAAGCTGAACTGCGACCCTGCGCCCAAGGTGATTATCTCTGCAAGCGGAATGTGCGAAGCAGGCAGAGTGTGCCACCACCTGAAATATAACCTTTGGAAGAAGAACACAACGGTGCTTTTTGTGGGTTATCAGGCAGAGGGAACTCTGGGCAGAAGAATTCAGGACGGAGCAGAAAGTGTTAAGATTTACGGAGACGAGATTGCCGTAAATGCAAGGATAGAATCCTTGGCGGGAATCAGCGGTCACGCCGACAAAAACGGGCTTCTTGCGTGGATAGACAAGATGACCGATAAGCCTTCCTTTGTGTTTGTAAACCACGGGGAAGATACCTCTGCCACCGAGTTTGCACAGAGTGTAAAGGAGACCTTTGGGGTTGAGTCCGACGCTCCCTACAGCGGTGCTGTGTTTGACCTTTTAAGGGGTGAGTACGAGTACAAGGCACAGGGTGTGAGGGTTAAAAAGGCAGAGAGCCAGGTGTCTTTCTCCAAAAAGAGAGTGGAGTTTACAGAGCTTTCTTCTGCGGTGCGCAGACTCAAAAACCTTGCAGATTCTCTGGACGGAATTCCCAACAAAGAGCTCAAATCATTTACAAAAGATGTGGAAGCGCTTATCGAAAAATATAAGCGTTGAAATAAGCATAAAAGAAAAATAAAAGCAATAAAATACAGGTGTTATAATTGCATTAAAGAAAAATAAAACTTGAATTTCAGGGCGGAAACTGTTCTGTTTTGTGCGGTTTCTGCCCTTTGGTGTGATATGTTACTACGAAAATACATAGGTACAAAAGAATTTTACAAAAGAGTGTTTGTAATAACCCTGCCCATACTCATTCAGCAGGTTATAACTAACTTTGTAAGCCTTATCGACAACATTATGGTGGGGCAGATAGGCACCGAGCAGATGTCGGGTGTTGCCATTGTAAACCAGCTTCTGTTTGTGTTCAATGTGTGCATCTTCGGCGGAGTTTCGGGTGCGGGAATTTTTACTGCGCAGTACTTCGGCAAGGGCGACCACAAGGGTGTGCGGGCTACATTCAGAGCAAAAATCATCATCGTAAGCCTTATGGCGGCTTTCTGCATCGGGCTTTTTGTGTTCTTTGATGATGAGCTGATTTCTCTGTTTCTGCACAAGGGTCAGGATAACCTTGACCTTACCGCTACCCTTGCATACGGCAAACAGTACCTGGCAATTATGCTTTTGCAGATTCCGCTTTTTGCCCTTAATTCTGCTTACTCGGGCACCTTGAGAGAAACAGGCAAAACAGTGCCTCCTATGGTAGGCGGCATTGCAGCGGTAGGTGCAAACGTGCTCCTTGACTATGCCCTTATTTTCGGCGTACAGCCTTTGGGAAT
>CALEIO010000234.1 GCA_937875885.1 uncultured Clostridia bacterium
ATTTCGAACATAACTCTGCCCGGCTTAACAACAGCTACCCAATATTCGGGTGAACCTTTACCTGAACCCATTCGAGTTTCAGCAGGCTTCTGTGTGATAGGCTTGTCGGGGAAAATCTTAATCCATACCTGACCGCCACGCTTGATGTAACGAGTCATAGCGATACGGGCAGCTTCGATCTGGTTTGATGTGATCCATGCAGGCTCGAGAGCCTGAAGACCGAACTCACCGTAGGTTACGGTGTTTCCGCGGGAAGCAGCACCGGTAAGACGGCCACGCTGCTGACGGCGGTATTTAACACGCTTCGGTAATAACATTAGCGGGCTCCTCCTTCCTTGCGAGCTTTGGAATCATGGAGAACCTCACCCTTATAAATCCAAACCTTTACGCCGATCTTACCATATGTGGTGTCAGCCTCTGCAAAACCGTAGTCGATGTCTGCACGGAGTGTCTGCAGCGGAATTGTACCTTCGTGGTAACGCTCGGAACGTGCGATTTCTGCACCGCCGAGACGACCGGAACACTGAGTCTTGATACCTCTTGCACCAATTCTCATTGCACGACCGATTGCCTGCTTCATAGCACGACGGTAGGAGATTCTGTTCTCCAGCTGCTGTGCAATGTTCTCAGCAACGAGCTGTGCGTTAACGTCGGGCATCTTAACCTCAACGATGTTGATTGCTACGGGCTTGCCACCGAGCATGCCCTCGCACTGTACTCTGAGCTTCTCAATCTCTGCGCCGCCCTTACCGATAATCATACCGGGCTTTGCACAGTGAATGTGAATTCTAACCTTCTTGCCATCGCGCTCGATCTCGATCTTTGCGATGCCTGCAGCGTAGAGCTGCTTCTTCAGTGCCTTGCGGAGGTTATAGTCCTCAACAAGTGTGTCACCGAAGTCTTTCTTATTAGCGAACCAGCGTGAATCCCAGTCCTTAATAACGCCTACACGAATGCCGTGAGGATTAACTTTCTGACCCATGACTATTTACCTCCTTCTTAGTTTTCTCTCTCTTTGAGAACCAGTGTGATGTGGGAAGTCTTCTTGTTGATTCTGAAGGCTCTGCCCTGTGCACGGGGACGGATTCTCTTGAGAGTGGGACCCTGGCTTACGCTGCAAGCTGCAACGTAAAGCTTTGTAACGTCCATATCGTGATTATTCTCTGCATTTGCCATTGCGGACTTGAGAAGCTTCAGAAGAGGCTCACAAGCTGCCTTGGGTGTATGATCGAGAATTGCCTTTGCAAGTTTAACATCCTTACCGCGGATAAGATCCAGAACGATGCTAACCTTACGAGGTGAAATACGGACATAATTAAGATATGCCTTAGCTTCCATTTCTGTATTCTCCTTCCCGCTTATCTGGATGTTTTAGAACCTGCATGACCCTTGAAGGATCTTGTGGGTGCAAACTCGCCGAGCTTGTGACCAACCATATCCTCAGTTACATATACAGGAACGTGCTTGCGTCCGTCATGGACTGCAAATGTGTGACCTACGAAATCAGGGAAAATTGTAGAGCTTCTGGACCAAGTCTTGAGAATTCTCTTCTCGCCAGCAGCGTTCATTTCCTTAACCCTTTTGAGCAGTACAGGCTGAACAAAAGGACCCTTTTTCATGCTTCTACTCATAATATATAAGCTCCTTTCTTACGCCTTACTTGCTGTTTCTGCGCTTCACGATGTACTTATCGGAGCGGTTGTGTGTCTTTCTGGTCTTATAACCCAGAGCAGGTTTACCCCAAGGAGTAACAGGACCGGGACGACCAACGGGGGACTTACCCTCACCACCACCGTGGGGGTGATCGCAGGGGTTCATTACAGAACCACGAACTGTGGGTCTCCAACCCATGTTTCTCTTTCTACCAGCAGAACCGATCTTTACGTTCTCGTGGTCGGTGTTACCAACCTGACCGATTGTTGCCATGCAGTTTACGGGAACTTTTCTGAGCTCACCGGAAGGAAGTCTGAGCAGTGCTTTGCCGTCTTCCTTAGCCATAAGCTGAGCCATGTTACCAGCTGAACGAGCAAGCTGTGCGCCCTTACCTGGGTAAAGCTCAATGTTATGAAGGAATGTACCTACTGGAATATTTACAAGCGGAAGTGCGTTACCTGGTTTGATATCGGCATCTGGTCCGCTTACTACAACGTCGCCAACCTTAAGGTCTTGTGGAGCGATGATGTATCTCTTTTCGCCATCTTCATACTGAACGAGGGCGATAAATGCAGAACGGTTAGGATCGTACTCAAGAGTAAGAACTGTTGCAGGTACACCGAAACGATCTCTCTTGAAGTCGATGATTCTATACTTTCTGCGGTTGCCGCCGCCTCTGTGGCGAACGGTGATTCTGCCG
>CALEIO010000235.1 GCA_937875885.1 uncultured Clostridia bacterium
CCAAAAGGCACAGCAAACGCTGTGCCTTTTTTATTTGCCAACCGTACCCATATAAGGCCCCCTTGCCTAAAGGGGGCTGTCAGCGTAGCTGACTGGGGGATTGTCAAGAAAGATGTCGTTACAATCCCTCCGTCGCGTGTTGCTCGACACCTCCATTTGCACAAGGGAGGCTTGACTGCACATGATTTACTAATAGTGATACTATTATTTGTAAAGATTGAGGATTTATACTGTTTGATTTACTTTTGAAATTTAATGTGATATAATGGGGAAAATAAACTGCGAAGAGAAAGCTGTGAAAAAGTTTTGAAAATAATAGGTAAAATTTTTAAGGTGTTTGTTTGCGTTATTTTGGCACTTCTTGTTTTGGTTTTGGGCGGGTTGAACCTTGCCAAATTCGCTATTTATTCCGATTACTACTCATACAGGGATGTTGTTTGCAAAAATCCCGGTCTTAACCACGGTTTTGTGCATCAGGGCATTTGCGTTGATGATGAAAGCGGAAAAATTCTGCTTTCGGGTTATATGGCCGACCACACTGCCTCAAGGCTTTATGTTACCGATGCAGACAATAATTCTTATTATGTCAGCATAAATAAAGATGAGGAAGCCTTTACAGGGCATTTTGGTGGCGTTGCAGTCAGCGGAGATGTGGTGTATATTGCAACAGACGATGCTGTGCATCTGGTTTCACGAGATGAACTTTTGAGCGCTGAAAACGGCGATACACTAAATGTTCAAAAAACCGTTTCCGTAAATAACCAGGCATCATACATTTATACCGATGATAATTATTTGTATGTTGGTGAATTTCACAATGGTAAGGAATATGTCACCGAGCATCCTTATGAAACACCGGACGGATTGTACCACGCTATTGTTTCGAGATATCAATTAAGTGATTTAACAAAACCCGACAGAGTTTATTCGGTAAGAGATAAGGTTCAGGGCGTTTTGTTTGCCCAAGGAAAAATTGTGCTTTCCACCTCTTTTGGTATAGCAGACTCGGTGTATTATATTTACAACGAAGCAGACTGCATAAAGAGTGAGCACACCCTTGACGGCGCCCCTGTTTACTACATTAATAACCTTGAAAAAGAGTTTACCGGTCCTGCTATGGCAGAGGGACTTGACCTGTATAATGGTAAGGTTATAACAATGAGCGAAAGTGCGTCAAACAAATATATTTTCGGAAAGTTCTTTTTTGCCAATAAAATCATAACTCTTGACATATTGAAATAACATAATCGTCTTTTCAAAACTGCATTTTTTCAAAACAGAAGATATTTTCAAACAGTATATAGCAACTAAAACAGCGAGGTGAAATTCACCTCGCTGTTGCTTTATATCTATATACCACACTATGTATCGCAATACAAAACCTATCGAAAAGTGTCAATATCATCTGACGGGTTGTCCGTTTCCGTTGGTATCAGCTTTTTTCGGGCGGCCAATTACCGCCCCTACAAGCGTGTGTTATTGATCTGAAATATCGTTGTATGATTGGAGATCGGTTTCGTTTTTCTTCTTTTTCTTTTTATTTACAAAGGCGGTAATTAAACTCACAACGCCGCCGATTACTGCGCCGCCAACAGTTTTTGTTATAACATTGCTCCACAAAGAAGTGTTCTGTGGCTCTTTTAAGGAAGTATCAATATCAAATTGCACACTGTCGATAATGCCCTTTATTTCCTCATGTTCTGAATCGCTGAATTGTGATGCAGATTGAAATGTAAATGTGTAGTTATCTTTGTTTACGATAGTAACGTACTCGCAGATATAATAACCAAGGTCGGAATCTACATATTCTGATTTTGCAAATTTATACTCATTCTCGTAAACGGAATATGTATCTGAATTTTGGTTTTTTGCAACTTCTTGTGCGAACTCCAAAACCTTTGAGTTTTCATAGTTGGATAGATTTGCTACACCGATATCCAATGGTTTCTTCCTTACAAAAAACTCCACATATTCTCCGTCATCATAAAACAATATGGCATCCATATATGCTTGGTTGTTGTAAAGAATTTCTTGTATTGTATCATAGGAGATTCCCAATTCGTCCAGCTCTGAATTGTTTTCTATGTTATCTCTGGTGAAAACATACCAGCGGGAATCGTCAACCTGAATGCTCATATCTGTTTCGGCAAGGGGATATGTTTCAGCACTTACAGATACAGGCATAAAAATCATCAAGCAAAAAATCAATGTAATAAGAATAGATATATTTCGTTTCATACAAATCCCTCCTATCCGTTATTTTATCACTTAATAATATAAAATACAACAGCGAGGTGAAGTGCACCTCGCTGGTTTTATGTCTGCTTATGAAAAATGTTTTGGGTGTAAGGAGTTTTTATGCGGTAGCCTTGCTTTTTCTTTTTTCGGATATGGACTTTGTGATGATTGCAATCAGGAGCATTAGGTATGCTGCAAAAGAAAAAACTCCGATATAGATTATGGTGCACCAGGGGTAGGGCACCGCTGCCTGCACAAGTGAATAAACCGGCAGACTTGGCTCACAGTGTGGGCTTATGTAAAACATATTGAATGTTTCTCTCTCAAGCAAACCGGAATAATTTGCGATTTCGTTCATAATGGCAGCCATAGCTACCATAACTGCAAAAACAGGAATTGCTTTGAGTATGGTTTTGTGCTGAATTTTGATATATCCGCTGCACAGCAGATATATTCCCACAGTAATCATTCCTCCGTGGCAAATCATTGTCTGGATGTTGATGCCTATTGTGCCTATGAAAACCTGCGCGGGATACGCCATAACGCAAACACCTGCGAAAAGTGAGAAGGTTGCAAGGTAAGCACAGAGTGCATTATGGATCTTTTTATTGCGCACGAGTGCTGCCAGTAAGCCTATGTACATAGGTGTGGAGCAAAACTGAAAAGGGAAGGCATACCACTGGTAATCGGCGCTTATTGTGGTGCCGTCAAAGGTGAATGTGTAGTTGAATTGTTTGTATAATTCCAGAAAAATGGACACCAGCGAAAAAACCAGAAGTATTTTTCTGATGGTTTTCTCGTTTGCATTTCTGAATTTTTTGCACAGTACAACTGCTCCAAACAGTGACAGCAGAAGGAATAAAATATGAAACCATCCGTACATTGTAGGGACGGGCATACTTACATTGAGAATGTTTATTATATTACCCAGAAACTGCATCCTTCTGACTCCTTCATTATTTTTTGCTTATTATAGCATATTCCCCCGACAATAACAATATTAATGTATTTTCTCATCAATAAAATCAGAAAAATCTATATTTGTGTCGAAGTAGGTTGTATAGGATAAATTTCGCATCGGTTTGATAGTAAGGTTTTAAGAATATTATGCGGTGGCTGGGGAACTGCGGAAGTTGTTTGTGCAAATAATTGATTTTGTTGTTTTTGTGTGATATAATGATTTTGTATGACTGTTTATTTACTCGGAAGGGGGAGGAGACAGGATGAAAAACGGAATTGTCCGCGAGGATGACGGACTTATTTATTACGTTGATGACGTGCCCATGCATGTGGGTGCGGTTGAAATAGACGGAAGTATTTACTACGTTGGCCGTCACGGTAAGGTTGCCACAGGTCAGCACGTAGTTCACGGCGAGATGTCTAACGGACTTCTCGAGCGCGGTACTTATACCTTTGATGAAGACGGCAAGTTGATAGAGGGTTCTTTTATTGCTCCCAAAAAGGTGAATCGCAGCAAGAAACACCGCAGAAAAATAAAGCCTTTGTTCAAGACTAATCCTCACAAGCGCAAGCGTAAAATCAATAAAAAGAAGCTTATGCGAATTCTTGGTGCAGTGCTTGCTGTGGTGTTGCTTATCACTGCGGCTCTTCTGGTGGATAAAATCTCCCATCACAAGGCAGATTCCGATTCGCAGACAAGCTCTGATTCAAACGAAGACCGCATTTATATGCCCGAGTTTTCAGACCCTGTGAATCTTTGCACAGTTGTTGCACAGAAACTCTACAAAAACGAAGTTACTATGGCAGGTCTTAAAGGTGCCCAGGCTTACGTGCCCTTTAAGTTCAACTACAGCCTTACCGATACCGACGGTATGCTTTACCTGAGCGATAGTGCAGATATGACAAACTGCGCAGAGTTTATCCTTGCAAAGTCAGAGCAAACTCTGGTTATTGATAACCTTAAGACAGGCACTACATACTATTACCGTGCAGTGGTAGGTGAGGAGATCTTCACAGGCAGCTTTGTTACTGCAGAGGGTACACGATATCTGAATATCCCCGGCGTGTATAACACCCGTGATATTGGCGGATACACCACCGAAAGCGGCAAGAAAATCAAGCAGGGAATGATTATCCGCGGCACAGAGATGGATGGTCTTATCGAGGCTTCCTACTATCTTTCCCAGAAAGATGTTGACTCTGTCCGTCGTCAGTTCGGCTTTGTGAGCGACATCGATCTGAGAGAAGCTTGGACATCTCCCGATGCAGATTATACATCTCCCCTGGGTGCAGATGTTAAGCACAAATTTTATGAGGTTCCTTCCTATGTGAACGTGTTTGCAAACTCTTACAAGCCTGCAATGAATGCACTCTTTACCGATCTTGCAAAGGAAGAAAACTATCCTGTATATCTTCATTGCACCTACGGCGCAGACCGAACAGGTACTGTTGTATTCCTGCTTCAGGGTCTCCTTGGAATGTCAGAGGAAGATATGGTGAGAGAATTCCAGACCACAGGCTTCTTTATGAAAGACTTTGCAGTCTGTGCTGGAAAAGATTAATGAATTCCCCGGCAACAGCATATCCGAAAAGATTGAGTATTACCTTACAAAGGAAATTGGCCTTACAAAGGCTCAGGTTCAGTCCATCAGAAACATTCTGCTGGAAGACTGATAATCGGAAAAAATAATAAAACAAATCAAGGCGGAGTGAGATGTTCACTCCGCTTTTTGTCTGTAAATATGAGATAGCTGTAAAAGCAAAACAAAAGCGCAGTCCCGATTGTTTCGGAATTGCGCTTTTTTATATTATGTATTGAGTTTAATCGTAAGCTTTACAGAATCAGCCGGATTATCGGCGTCTGTTCATCTGCTCGATAGTTTTGCTGTCCTCATGCCTGATGGGTTTCCACTCAACTTTTCTGAAGAGAGTGGTAATTGCAATGGGTACGTAAGTGGTCATAAACAGGGGAAATGTGAAGCAGTACAGGAACTTTTTCCAGGTTGCACCACGGATTTCTTTCCACTCAGAAAGGGTGATGAGCACACCCAGGAAAAACAGCAGAAGAATTGAATTTCTCATAGATTCAAGGCATGACCAGATGATTACCGATATATCCCCTTTGGTTATGAGTGTGATTGCAAAGGTGAGGATGTTCACAACTGCGCTGAAGATTGTCAGGATAATGGCGGGCATAATTGCCATTGTCATATCAAAGCAGGAGAAGCCGTTTGTGCCGAAAAGTCCTCGGAGCAGGTCTTTGCCGTATTTCTGGAAAACCTGAACGTATCCCTTTGCCCAACGTGAACGCTGAGTCCAGGAATCTTTGAATCGTGTGGGCTGTTCATCGTAGTACTTTGCAGAGTTGCAGTAAGCAATTTTCTCGTTGTTGATAACGCTGTGGATAGAAAACTCGATGTCCTCGGTGAGGAGGAAGAACTTCCAGCCACCATTGCGGCGGATGATTTCGCTGCTTACAAGGAAGCCTGTGCCTGAAACCGCACAGCTTGTGCCCAGCATCATACGGACATTGTTAAGATGCTTTGCCTCGCGGAGGAACCACAGGGCGTAGCCTGAAGAAATCCAGTTGGAATCGTAGTTTTTAGAGTTGCGGTAGCTGGTGACAATGCGGTGTCCTGCAGAGAGAGCCTTGTTCATCTCTGCCACATAGCGCTTGTCCAGCAGATTGTCTGCGTCGAAGATAAAGTAGCCGTCGTAGTAGCTGTCGCCGCACATCTCGTGAACTTTTGAGAAGAGAAAATCCAGAGCGTAGCCTTTGCCCACAAGCTCTTTGTTGGAGCGCTCAAAAACCGTAGCACCTGCTTCTCTTGCCACAAGAGCTGTGTTGTCTGTGCAGTTGTCTGCGCAAACGTAGATGTCGATAAGCTCTGCGGGGTAGCTCTGGTCCTTGATGCTTGCAATCAGATTGGGGAGCACAGTCTGCTCGTTTCTTGCTGCAAGCATAAAGGCATAGCGCTTGGTCTGCTCAACCTTCTTGAACTTTACGGGTTTTCTGACGAAAGCAACCGCAATGTAAAAGAACTGATAAGCGTAGCAAACTACAAACAACAATGCTATAAAATAGTTGATATACTCAATAAATGCACCCATACTAAACACCTTAAAATCTTTTGTACCTGAATTCTTTGTGAGTCAGGGAGTGGTTTGTCTGCGGTAAAACGTGAGGATGTGAAAGGTTTTTCTGCTACACAAAAAGGCAGCGAAAAAGCTGGGTTTCACAAGCCACATACACAAAATTATATCACAAAACTGATAAAAATGCAATTAACTAATGGCTGTGATATATGCTAAACCTTAAGGGGCATACCCTGATTATTTCATTAAATTTACTGATTTGTTGCAATAATCTGCAATAAATGGCATAAAAATATCCTGAAATACTAAATGTTAATAAAGTAGTTTACAAACTTTTTACATAACTTATCTTGTAGATTTAACAGGAAATCAATAAAGTAATAAATGCTTTATAAATGCGAAAAACAATAATGAATCAGGAGTGTATTTATGAATATATTTGACGGCTTGACCCTTATAGGTGGATTGTGCCTTTTCCTTTTTGGTATGAACCTTATGGGTGAATCTCTGGAAAGATCTGCAGGCAGCGGGCTTAACAGATTGCTTGGCAAGTTAACAACAGGAAAAATGGCAGGATTCCTTACAGGTCTTGGTGTTACTGCTGTTATTCAGTCATCCTCTGCCACAACAGTTATGGTGGTAGGCTTTGTTAACTCAGGTGTAATGAGCCTTAAGCAGGCTATTAATGTAATTATGGGTGCTAACGTGGGCACAACCGTTACATCCTGGCTGTTGAGCCTTACAGGAATCGAAAGCGGAAATGTTTTTGTAAAGTTGCTTAAACCCACTTCTTTTACCCCTATCCTTGCTTTGGTGGGAATTATCCTTTATATGATGTCCAAGAAGGGTTGTAATAAGGATATCGGAATTATTCTGTTGGGATTTGCAACACTTATGTTTGGTATGGACACTATGTCTGATGCGGTTGCAGGACTTAAAGAGGTACCCGAGTTTGCAAACATCCTTGTTATGTTTTCAAATCCTGTGTTGGGTGTTTTGGCAGGTGCTGTGCTTACAGGTGTTATACAGTCTTCTTCTGCATCTGTTGGTATTCTGCAGGCACTTTCTTCTACCGGTGCCGTAACTATCGGTGCATCTGTTCCCATTATTATGGGTCAGAACATAGGAACATGTGTAACAGCTTTGCTTTCTTCTGTTGGTACAAACAGAAATGCACGACGTGCTTCTATGGTGCATCTTATGTTTAATTTAATCGGTACAACTGCACTGTTGAGTATATATTGTGTTGTTACTGCTGTGTTTAACGTTGAGATGATAAATAATTCTGCAAGCGAGTTTTCTATTGCTGTTTGTCATACAGCCTTCAATATACTGTGCACAGTAATTATGCTTCCTATGTCGGGACTTCTCGAAAAGCTTTCTTACAAGCTTATCAAAGAACCTGAAAATACCCAGAAGCCCGAGCAGAAGATTGAGCTGGACAAGCGTCTTATGGTAACGCCTGCTGTTGCAATCAAGCGCGCAGAACAGGTAACTACACAGATGGCAAAGTTAAGTGTAGAAGCGCTTTGCGACTCTGCTGCACTGCTCTATAGCTACACCGAGGAGGGGGCACAGGCAGTTGCAGAAAAAGAAGACGCGGTAGACCGTTACGAAGATACAATCGGTTCGTACCTTGTGGAGCTCAGTGCTGTTAATATGACAAACGAAGATAACAATGAGCTGAGCAAACTGCTCTTTGTTATCGGCGACTTTGAGCGTATCTCTGACCACGCCACAAACATTGTGCGCAGTGCACGAGAAATTAACGAAAAATCTCTTGAATTCAGCCGTGCCGCTCAAACAGAACTTAAGTCAATTCTGGGCGCTGTGGAAGAGATAGTAAAGCTTACTGTGGATGCTTTTGCAGAGAACAGCATTGAAGCCGCAATGAAGATTGAGCCTTTGGAGCAGGTTGTGGACTATCTTAAAAAGCAGTTAAGAGCAAACCATATTGCAAGAATGCAGAAGGGTGAGTGCTCTATGGAGATGGGATTTGTGTGGGCAGACTTGATTACAAACCTTGAGAGAGTGTCTGACCATTGCTCAAATATTGCTGTGAGAATCATTGAAACAGCTCACCACAGAGCAGATACCCATAGATACCACCACGAGCTTCAGCGTAAGAGCGAAACATTCAACAATCTTTACAGGTCTTATATGAATAAATACGGGGTTGCAGCCACTATATAAAAAAGGATAGAAATTTTGTATGCAGCAATTCTCGGAAATAAACGAGGATTGCTGCTTTTTATGTGTGTAAGAAAGAGTGTGGCGGCAGTAATTTTTTCAAAGCTATGTTGGGGTCGGAAAAAATCCGGACTAATGTCGACATTTTGTCGACAAATTGTCGACCTAATATAATTTAATATAAATCAACATAACCTAATTGAATATAAATAAAAACAACAAAATAAAATAAAAGAAAAAAGAATACAAGTGAATACAAGCATTTTTGTGTGCACAAAAATGGGCTCTGTGTTGAAAACTATGTGGAAAACTTTTGGCAACAGACAATGCACAAGGGTGGGTGTTGGCAGTATGCAAACAGATTGAATGATTATTTCTGAATAAACCTGATAAAACTTAAAATTTCCTCTTGACATCCGCCAACAAATAGTGTATTATATTTTAGTCGTCAATCGACATCCGGGTGTAGCGCAGTTTGGTAGCGCGCTTGAATGGGGTTCAAGAGGCCGCAGGTTCGACTCCTGTCACTCGGACCATAGAAATAAAGGACATCTCGTAAGAGGTGTCCTTTTTTCTATATTCTAAGTTTGTGGGGCAGGAGTCGAACAGGCTGTGCCGAGAAAATTTTCAGCGAAATTTTTGAAGGTAAAAAGGCTCCTGCGGAGCGTTTTTAAGCCGCCGCGCTGATGATACTTTTAACACTCCAAACACCGCAACATACGAGGTACGTGCTATCGGTTATATTAAACCACTGTCACTCGGACCATAAAAAAACCAGTCCACAAAAGTGGGCTGGTTTTTTTATTATCTGTAATTAGTTCGCGGGGCAGGAGTCGAACAGGCTGTGCCGAGAAAATTTTCAGCGAAATTTTTGAAGG